>JAFDYP010000009.1 GCA_018267355.1 Bacteroidota bacterium | reverse complement strand
GACCGGACAGAGCGGTAGGTACTGCGCGCACTGGTAGTGTACCTGTAGCCATATCCGAACCGGAAACTAAATACAGATGCCTTGACAGGCTGTGATAGCGCCCAGACGCTGGCGGCCTGGATAGGATTATGATCATTGAAAAACTGATAACTGTACGCAGCCTGGGCCGACCAGCTATTTTCTTTGTCCAATATCAATGAAGCGCCCAGCGTATTCTGCATCAGAGACAGAGAGGCGCTGCTCAGCGTACTGAGGTATGGTGCCCTGCCGGCCTGGAGCTGCAGGGAGAGATATTTGTACAGCTTCTGGCGCACGGTCACATCTCCTGTCCAATCGGCACCTGCACTGAAGTTTTTGAATACTCCAAGCGAGAGGGAAACATCCGTACCTGTTTTGCCAAAAACAAACTTATTGCCCAGCGATGCGGCGAGCGTCACATTCCATTTGCCTGCTGCATAAAACTCGCGGTCGGTAGCCTGCACTTTAGGATTCAATAGCCAGGAATACGATAGGCCACTCTCTACACTACTACCTATCACCTGCATGGGCTGGTCATCTCTCTGGTAGCCCACCGTATACCTGAGGTAGGGCGCTGTCGCTTCATCCAGCGCGAGACTGAGATCCTGTGCAGTCGCATTGTCGGGATAGCGGCCTAGTACGTCGCGCGTATCCCTGCGGGCAGGCTGGTAGCGGGCATACCAACGGTATATATTGCTCCTGATCAGGTGCGCCTCTGCATCATTTGTATCTTTTGCTATCACTTTATCCAGTTGTCTGAGAGCGGCATTCAGCCGCTCTGCCTCATAGAGCATCCGTGCATAGTCCAGGCGCAGCTTAGTATTATTAGGGTCCTGATCGAGCGCCAGGGCGAAACTCTTTGCTGCACCTCTATCGTGTCCTGCCCAGTGAGCTACCTGCCCGTAGTACCACAGCAGGGAGACATCACTGCTACCTGATGCCTCGGGGCGCAGTACCCGCTCAGCCGCGCGAAACTTGTGCTGCACGACTAACTGCTGCGCCTGTGTGGCAGCATCTGACTGCGCTATACAGTATGGCTCTGCGGTCAGGCAAAGCAGTAAAATGCTGATGGTACGGATCCCCAACGCTCAGTGATTTATGTGTAATAAACTAAGACTTCAGCTATTTAGACGGTGTACCGCTTCAAAATCCTTCTGGACCTATTGTGCTTCAGTGGTCACGGTCACTGTCTGCTACTAATGTAACGCATACCCAAGCTTTTCAGCCGCTTTCAGAGGAGTATTCTCCCTTTTTGTAGGTAAAAATGCGATGGGCCCGGCGACCTGCCGAGCCCATGCTGATTATTTTATATGTGTTTTAAATATTATTCTTTCACCACCTTCCTGGTGTATGCTGTTTCACCCGCTTGCACCCTCACAGTATAGACACCGGCAGGATACCCGGAGAGGTCTATCGACTGAGAGGCGCTACCTGTAGTGCCCAGATCATGCGACCATACCTGCTGACCTATCACATTGTATAGAGCCAGGCTGATATTGGCCTGCTGCGGCAGCTCTACGAACACGGTGCACCTGTCCTTTGCGGGGTTTGGTACCACGCTTACTCTCGCAGCCTCGGAGATGGTAGTGACACCTGTATGAGGCTGTACCACTGCATCTATATTCACATTATCCAGATAGATCGCGTTGCCGTGATTGCTCAGATTGACGAATGCAAATTGCACGCCTGCGATGCCATCCATAGCCGCCAGCGATATGGTAGAGTCGCGCACCCAGTTTGTATCCGCCGGCGCAAATACGGAATTGCCATATAGTGCATGAGCGGTGGCGAGGCCTGCACCTCCCTTCTTCCACAGCGTAGACCAGGTAGCACCACAATCGGTAGAGTATTGTACAAAGAGGGAATCTCTGGAGGTAGACCGCTTTTGCGCATACGCATAGTCAAATTTCAGTTTACTATCCGCTGTGATACCTTGCGTAAAGTCAAGTACCGGCGTATAGAGGTAGTCATACTGGCCACGGATATTCTGCTGTGTATAGTTATCCAGGTAGGCACTGTTAGATGACAGACCAAAACCGCCCGCAGTCGTTTTCTGAGCCCAGGCTGTCTGGTTGTCAGGATTGACCACAGACCAACCCGCAGGCGGGAATGTACCTTCAAAGCCCTCTGCCAGCGGCAGCGGTGTAGTCCCTTTTACGGTGATATAGCCATTTATCGTTTTAGTGTTGCTGCTGGTATCCTTAGTGACGGTCAGTGTCACGTCATAGGTACCGGGAGTATTGTAGGTCACGAGCGGGTTGACATCAGTAGAGGTAGCAGGTGTGCCTCCGGCAAAGGTCCATTGATACACCGTAGGCGTGTCAAAAGACATATCTGTAAACTGTACCGCATCGCCAGCGCAGATATTCAGTTTGTCTGCGGTGAAGTTGGCGTAAGGGCCACCTCCCGGAGCCACGCAGCCGAGCGAATTGAGGATAGATGCGTGGCCGCCACCATTGGCAAAGTTTGCCTGTATACGCACATTCTGTCCCTTGGTGAACATATACAGGGCCACATCGTCTGAGTAGTCCATATAGTTCATAAACATCACGCCCGGTGAGTTGGGGCTGCAATTATCTGTGAGCGGAAATGCCGGCGCACCATAGTTAGCATCGGCTTCGTTAGGCGTATCAGCTACGAGGTCTGAGCCAGTGCAGGCACCATTATCATCACCCCATGTGTGATAGAGGTTCAGCCAGTGGCCCACCTCATGAGAGACCGTACGGCCCAGATTAAAAGGCGCCTGTACCGTGCCGGTCAGATCCCCAAAGGCTGTATTGAGTATCACGCAGCCATCTGTAGCTGCCGGACCACCCGGAAACTGGGAATACCCCAGCAGGCTCTGGCCCAGGTCACACACCCAGATATTAAGGTATGAAGATGCAGGCCAGGCGTTATCACCTCCCTGCGCAGTATATTTTACCTTATCATCGTCCAGCCATGAGGATACAGTAGTATGTACCCTGACTATACCATTGGTAGGAAGTCCGTTTGGATCGCGCTGCGCCAGGCAAAACTGGATGTTGCAGTCTGCTATCAGGCTATCCCATACGGCGGGCACGCTCGCAGTGTCAGCATTGAGCTTGTGGTAGTCCAGATTGAGACGCACGATCTGTGACTGTATCTGTGCATCGCTGATATTGCCGGCAGCATTGTTATAGATCACGTGTACCACCACCGGTATCGTGATCACACTACGCTGTGCGCCATGTGGCTGGTGCGCTGCATAGCTTTGCGTCTGCTGCTCCAGTGCGGCACGATTGGTGGCATACTGCGGATATGACTCCAG
>JAFDYP010000099.1 GCA_018267355.1 Bacteroidota bacterium | reverse complement strand
TCCGGCACTCTTTTACAATAAAATTATCCTGAGATACATTTAAGAAACAATTAAATTCACATATCCATGAAATCTTTAAGCGCAACGATTATTTTGGGACTTTTGCTAAGTCTAAGCAGCTGTGATCACAGAGTTAGTAGAACACCCCCAGCGCCGCCGGCAAGTAATGACACCATCGCTGCACAACACGTCCCACCTGCAGACTCTTCATACATCCAGGGTGATTATAAAGTAATAGCTCGAGCGGGCATTCCGTTTGAACTTCTTCGGAAGGGCGAAAAAAGCTCGGGTAGCACAATCACAGATACGATCTATAGCGATAAGGACATTACGCTACTAGGCTACAAAAAGGAAAGAGGTATACAGCTATATAAAAAGTACAAATTCACTACGAAGTTTGAGGATTTCAAAGTCGTACCCTACAAAGGTCCTCTTGCTAATCCTGATTTCGCCACTGACCCTAAAGCCAAACGATATATTACGGCCATAAAGACCGGATGCAAAGAACTTGGCATTAACTACGCGGGCCACTATACACTTATTACTATAGGCTGCGGTTCAAGCTGTGCCTTTATGGCGATCGTAGATCGTATCAATGGTAAGATATTATATTCTTGTATTCCGCTTTACATAAGTAACGGCTGCGAATTTCAGACGGACAGCCGCCTTTTTATTTTGAACGCAGGAGGATTAGATGACCAAAAGAAATACTACGACCTATTGTACATGTATGGTGATGCACCAAAATCTTATCAGATCAAAGGTGAGCGGCTTGTTCCTCTGAAACAGAATTAGTCTTTTACACTGCCAACGGCAGCTCTATTTTAAACACACATCCATTCGGCTCATTGCCCTCTATCCAGATGCGGCCCTTCATGCGCTCTATATTGCGTTTCACCGTAGCGAGACCGATGCCGGTGCCATCTACGCCCGTGCTATTCTCCACGCGCTGATACATTTTAAAGACATTCTCCCGCTCACTCTCGGCTATGCCTACCCCATTATCAGCGATAGACAGGATACACTTGCCATCCGCCTTTATGAAGGAGATATGAACTCTCGGTTGCCCGCTCGCGTTATACTTGATCGCATTGGTCACGATATTTTGTATCACCTGCAGCAGTTGTATATCATCGCCCATCACTATGGGCAACGGATCATGCGTCAGCAGCGCATTTTTTTCTTGAGCCAGTTTGCTCAGATTTTGCTCGGCCTGCGAGGTGATGCGGTTCAGGTCCACAGGCCGCAGGGCTACATCCTGACTCTTCGCTGCACTTAGGATGCGCGTGATCATATCATCCATGCGCCGTGCCCCATCCACAGCAAAGTGCATGAACTTCTGCTCATCGTCAGAGAGTTTGTCATTCAGTTTCTGCGATAGGATGGTCATATAGGTCGATATCATGCGCAGGGGCTCGCGCAGGTCATGCGAGGCAGTACGCGCATAAGACTGCAGGTCCGTATTGACACTCTCCAGCTGGCGCATATGGCTTTGCATGTCTTCGTTGAGTGCCTTTAGGGAGTCGGCCTGCTCCTTCATATTTTCCTGCTTGTGCCGCTCCATATTCATGATCGACTCGAGGGTGTTTTCTATCACCTCAGCGTCCACATTGCTCAATTCTAACTGTGACCAATACTTGTAGGCTTGCTCATAGTCTCCTTTGGCTACATATAGCTGATACTTCATAGCAGTCTTGACACGCGGAGTAAAGTAGGCATCAAACTCATCTGCCATCTCAAAAATTTCCCGCATCAGAGCCTCCCCTTCCTCATAGCGCCCCATTTTGAAATATAGTTTTACCAGCGCATCCATGGGATGTAGCCTTTTGAATCGCTGAAGCCCTCTTTTCCGGATCTCAAGCGACTCAAGCAGGTACTTTTCAGCCAGATCATAGTGACCTGTGTCTTTGTAGGCTCCACCCAGATAGTCCCGGAAGATAGCCCTGTTCTCATCGCTCGTCAGGAGCTCTTCTTCAGGCAATATCTCCAGGTATATTTTCAGCGCCTCTTCATGCTTCTTTTCGATCACAAATTGCTTTGCTATGGACATTTTGCAGCGGATGATCGATTTCCTATCTCCTGATCTTTCCGCGTAGGACAAGGCTTTGGAGATACTCGCCATAGCCAGGCGATTGAGGCCCAGAACCTGCTGTAGTATACATAGCATCACGTGCAGGTCCACCATCACGCTCACATCTTCCGGCCCCATATACTTTATAGACTCCATGTGAGCGAGCGCCTCATTGCAATATTGGATCGATTTATGATACTGCGCCAATACTCTGTATACTCCCGCTATCATCAGGCAGACCTCCGCCTTGAGCAGTGCCGGCACTTTATACTCGGCCAGCATACGGTCTGCCAGCTCCGCGTATTCCAATGCTTTTGGCAGATTGCCGGCAGCATTGGCATAGTACAGCCCCATCACCCTATATATACGCAGTATCTGCAGCGTGTCCCCGGCATCCACGGCATCGCGCAGCAGACGCTGTCCATACTGCTCTGTGGTAGGGTCATGCCTGGTCATGAGCGCCCTGAGTATATCTACACTGCTGACTGCCGATGTATCTGACATTCCTCAAAAGTAAAGAAAAGATAAAGGCTCCGTGCAACTACTAGAATACCTCATTGAGATTGGTGGCCAGGCCATTGCTGGCATGCGTACCAAAGCCATAATCTATCGAGGAGTTTGACTGGGTATGCTTATTAAACTTGATACGCAGCCCCACGCCACCACCGGGCTGTATCGCGCCAAAGTATTTGCCCGGATAGTCTGACAGGGTCTCTACATTGCCAAAGACCACGCCGCCCAGCAGGCCATTTCGCAGGATGTCAAAACGAAACTCTGTCTCAAAGTAAAGCATACTGCGCCCTCGGTACCTGCCTGCTGCATAGCCACGCCCGGTATTATTATACGAGTCCCAGCCTACACTCGGCATATCGAGGTAGGGCGGTTTGCCATTCAGCGTGATCCAGGCATAGCCCCAGAAGGCAAACACAGTGTACCACTTGCGCGTCACGGGCACATACTGGCGTATATCTATCACCAGTGAGTTCCAGTTGCTCGTACTGCCGAATGGTTTATCCCAGGTATTAAACTGGATATTGACATAGTTACCCTTGACCGGGCGGTTGGCATTATCACGCGAGTCGTAGAGGAAGTTGGCAGAAAAGCCGCTGGACATACTGCTGCGGGTGAGTCCATACCGCTGGTAGTCTGAGAGCGTACCATTTGCATTGGCATTATGGTCTTTGATATTCCACCGGTAATCCATGTTGTAGCCCAGCCCCACATACGTATTGTCATATACCTGGCGGTACACCGTGCGGTAGAAGCGGAAGTGCTCATAATCTATATTGTCTGCCGCAGAGGGCAGCGAGTTGCTGCTGAGGCCATACGTATAGGTGGGAAAATGAAAGAAGCGTATATCTCCGGGAAACTGCCACTTCTCATCGCTCGTGTAGAAATTGGACAAAGACTGGAAGATGGCCTGATTGTACTGCGTGTATTGAAACTGGTTGTTGATAAAAGACAGGGTACCCTTGGGGTTTTTCTTCGTGCGAAATGAGATATTGGCTACGCCCACTCCGGCAAAACCCGTGGCGATAGCATAACCTGGATAGGCTATGATGCTGAAGAAGGGGCCGGTCTCACCCTTGCGTTCTGATTTGCGTAGGGGATCACGCTTGATGCCGAGTGCCATCTTGATCACGTCTACCACATCCAGTTGGGGTACCGGTGTAGGCACCGTATCTACTACCTCCTGATGCACCACCTGTGCCTGTATACCGGTAGCCGGGCCGAGGCAAAACATAAGTGCCAGCACGATGATCACGATGCTGCCCGGGCTTCTCTTTTTCAGATGTAGATATATTC
>JAFDYP010000098.1 GCA_018267355.1 Bacteroidota bacterium | reverse complement strand
TATTTTCAATAAAGCAAAATCACCTGCACTATCACTTTGCTCCAGTTGCAAGCTATCATCCGGCGTGGGGACTTTTTCTGTAAATTTTAAAACAACGCTATCGCCGCTTATACTGTATATACCTTTCCCAACATTACCTCCATAGTCTGACCAATGGCTATAATCGAAGGAGTCCTTTCCGATAAAAATCAACTTCTCAGATTCAAGTTGGTACCTGTATCCGAATTTACCCTTCAACTGAGCAAAACATGCGTGAGATATAAGTAGAAATATGACTACAGAAAGTCTTGGCATAAGGCAAGATTTCTATCTATGAAATTGTACTAGCTCAGCTTTGCCGATACGAGATTGATGAACTCATTTCGCGTGCTCTGATTCTGAAACTCTCCGGTGAAGGCGGAGGTGGTAGTGGTGCTGTTTTGCTTTTGTACACCGCGCATCATCATGCAGAGGTGCTTGGCCTCTACCACTACGGCTACACCCAGTGGCTCCAGTGTCTCCTGTATGCAGTCGCGTATCTGTATGGTGAGGCGCTCCTGCACCTGAAAGCGGCGCGAATACACATCTACTATACGGGCCAGTTTGCTGAGGCCTACGATCTTGCCATTAGGTATATAGGCCACATGCGCACGGCCATAAAATGGCAGCAGGTGATGCTCACAGAGGGAGTAAAGCTCTATGTCCTTTACGATCACCATCTGGTTGTGCTCCTCGTGGAATATGGCGCCCCGCATGATGGCATGAGCATCCATCTTGTAGCCTGACGCGAGGAAGTGCATTGCCTTTGAGGCGCGCTGCGGCGTCTTGAGCAGTCCTTCGCGGGTGATGTCCTCCCCCAGTCCCTTCAGTATCTCCTCATAGTGGAGGCTGATCTTTGCTACCGAGGCTTCGTCAAAATTCTTTTCCATGCTCTTATTTTTATTCGCCGTAGTATTCTACGTAAATATTCTCTGTCTCCACCAGCTTCACACAGTGCAGCTTGCAGTCTGTGAGGTGCGGCTCCATCCACTTCCATATCTGTATGGCCACATTCTCAGAGGTGCCCAGTTTGTCCTTAAACTCGGGCACATCGAGGTTGAAGTTTTTATGGTCCAGGCGGTCCACTATTTCCCGCTTCATGATCTTGCTCAGATGATGGGCATTGATCACAAATCCCGTCTCGGCATGAGGCACAGCTTTCACCGTGACATAGACATCAAAGTTGTGCCCGTGATAATGCTTATTGGCACACTTGCCAAACACCTCCCTGTTCTTCTCTTCAGACCAGGAGTTAATATACAGCTTATGTGCGCCGTTGAAATGTTCTCTGCGAGTAAGGTAGACCATGACTATGATACCGGATCTTTTGTCTCCGGTCTCTGATGTGAAAGTAATACAACTGCTGCTAAATCAAAGCGTCCTGTTGCGCACCCATTTGCTCTCGGTAGTTGTAGTCGTAGCTTTAGACGCAGTGCTGCCTTTAGGCTTACGGTCAAATACATGCGCGGCTACCAGCGCGGCCATCTCCATTTCGGCCGGATCTTCTTTTTTCAGGTACTCCGGCTTGAAGTGCTTTGCTACAAAGTGAGTATCAAACTTGCCACTTACGAAATCAGGGTGCGTGATAACGAATGCTCCAAACTGAAGGGTGTTCTTGACACCTGTGATCTTGTACTCCTGTATGGCGCGCAGCATGCGGTCTATGGCCTCCGTGCGGTCTTTGCCGTAGGCTACGAGCTTGGCGATCATCGGATCATAGTAGATCGGTATATCCATACCTGCCTCAAAGCCATCGTCCACGCGGATGCCCGGCCCCTCCGGCTTTTGGTACTCTACCAGACGGCCTATATCAGGGAGGAAGTTATTGGTCGGGTCTTCGGCATAGACGCGGAGCTCCAGGGCATGGCCACGGATAGATAAATCTTCCTGCGTGAAGGATAGCTTCTCGCCTCTCGCCACTTTGATCTGTTCTTTCACCAGGTCTACACCAGATATCATCTCGCTGACCGGATGCTCTACCTGCAGGCGGGTATTCATCTCGAGGAAGTAGAAGTTCAGCTCCTCATCTACCAGAAACTCTACCGTACCCGCGCCAATGTAGGCGCAGGACTTGCCCACCATCACAGCGGCCTCGCCTATCGCTTTGCGCTTCTCCGGTGTCAGGCAGGAGCTAGGTGCCTCCTCCACCACCTTCTGGTGTCGGCGCTGCACGGAGCACTCGCGCTCGAATACATAAACGATATTGCCATAGTTATCACCGAGGATCTGCACCTCTATGTGCTTTGGCGAGCCGACATATTTCTCTATGAAGACACTGCCGTCTCCAAATGCCGAAAGCGCCTCACTCTGTGCGCGCTGCATCTGCTCTGCGAGTTGGTCGGCGCTTTCCACTACGCGCATACCCTTGCCACCGCCGCCGGCAGAGGCTTTGATCAGGACAGGATAGCCTATGCGGTCACATAGTTCGCGCACTTCTTCTGCGCTATGTATCGCACCGTCGCTGCCCGGCACCATCGGTATGTTGAATTTCTTGGCTGCCTCTTTGGCAGAGAGCTTATCTCCCATTACCTCTATGGCCTCCGGTGTGGGACCGATAAAGGTGATGCCATTCTCCTCTACGAGCTTGGCAAAGGCGGCATTCTCAGAGAGGAAACCGTAGCCGGGATGGATGCCATCTACGCCGAGCGTCTTGGCTACTTCTACTATTTTATCTCCACGCAGGTAGGAGTCCTTTGACGCAGGTGGGCCGATACATACGGCCTCATCTGCGTAGCGCACATGTGGTGAGTGGCGGTCCGCCTCGCTGTACACCGCTACGGTCTTGATGCCCATCTCACGGGCGGAGCGCATGACGCGGAGGGCTATTTCGCCACGATTGGCTACGAGTATTTTTTTCATGATCGTTTATTACCGCTAAAGCGCAAAAACGCTAAAACTTCTTCTCAAATATAGGAATGAATCGGTCTTTTGCTATGGTTATGCTTCCACCAGTTCCCCCTCACTCTTTGCAATGATCACCGTAGCCAAACAGTTGCCCAATACATTGACCGATGTCCGCGCCATATCCATGATGGAGTCTACGCCGAAGATGACATAGATAGGCCACTCCGGCAGGTGGAAGGTGGCCACAGTGCCGAGGAGGATCACGAAGGAGGCCTTGGCTACGCCGGCCACACCCTTGCTGGTGAGCATAAGGGTGAGAAGGATATAGAGCTGCGTGGAGAGGGGCATATGGATGCCTGCTGCCTGCGAGACAAAGATGGCTGCAAGTGAGAGATAAAGTGTCGTACCATCCAGATTGAATGAATAGCCCATGGGCAGGACGAAGGAATAGACCTTTTTGTGTACGCCCAGCTTATCCATCGCGCTCATGGCTTTAGGCAGGGCAGCATCAGAGCTGGCAGTGGCAAAGGCTACCGAGACTGGCTCTTCCACGGCCTGCAGGAATTTTTTTATGGGCACTTTGAAGTAAAGTGCGATAGGCAGCAACACGCCAAAAAGGAAGAACAGCAGTGCACCCGCCAGCGTGAGCAGCAGCAGGCTAAAGTTTTTGAAAATACCGAGGCCCATCGTGCCTACCGTATAGGCTATGGCGCCGCCTACAGCTATCGGTGAGAAGAGCATCACAAGGTTGGTTAGCTTAAACATGACCTCAGAGAGTACTTCCGCAAAGCGGACGACAGGCTTTTTGTATTCTTCTGCGCACATAGAGACAGCGATAGCAAACAGGATAGAAAAAACGACTACCTGTAGTACGTTGTTTTCAGAAATAGCCTTAGCGATATTCTCCGGCACTATCTCATAGAGTTGAAAATGCTTGCCCGCATCAGGCAGGGCATCCGGCTTCTCGATGGTGGCGGGTTTAGCTATTCCCGCGCCGGCCTGTGACAGATTGATAGCCGCCAGACCGATGAATAACGCCAGTGTAGTAACAACCTCAAAATAGATAATGGCCTTCAGCCCCATACGGCCTACCTGTTTCAAGTCAGAGTGACCGGCTATGCCCACCACCAGCGTGGCGAAGAGGAGCGGTGCGATGATCATTTTGACCAGGCGGAGGAAGATCTTGCCAAAGACATTGAGCTCCCGGGCTATATCAGGGAAGTCTACCCCTAGCACCACCCCGGTGATCATCGCTACAAATACCCAGATGGTCAGTGACCGCGCCTGCCAGCCATACCAGAGCAGCGGCAGCAGACAGGCCAGGCGCAGCGATGTGAATATAACAGGAGGCAAGTCTACCATACCGCCTACCTGCAGCCAGGTAGCCAATACGATCAAAAGTCCTGCGAGCAGGGCTACATTGCGCCAGAGATGATGCTTCATCCGCACAAAATAGGAAAATCTCCTATCAGAAGCCGCCCGCCGCAAAACATCCGCGAAAAATACCTGTTATGGTGTAACTTCACATCATGATCATACCAGGCATACCCGGCAGATTGACTCCCCTACGGCAGGCATTGGCTTGCTTCGGGCTTTCTATGGTGGGGATCGTCATCTGCCACTTTGCCTTTGCCGGCACGGCCACGGAGTTTCTGGCGGCATTCAGCGGTATCATGTTTTACTCGCTGATGAATCCGATCCTGTCCATTTTTCACGAGTCCTTCATCAAATACACCTGGCCTTCGTGGATGTACTACATCGCGCTGCTGGTGCTGCTGTTGCTGGCAGCACGCTACATCTCAGGCACCAGTATCTGGGCGCTGCCGGAGTACCGCATGATGATAGGGAGCATTGTAGCATTCTATATCATCACCAGCCTGATGGTGCGCGTCATACGGGGTATCTGGGAGTTTGCAGAGAGTGATGAAGGGTGAGACCCAGCTTTCTAGCCGCTGTCTGTATTTTTTATTATCCTTACACTCTATAGTTTACCGGATATGAGTGTGATCGTCGCCCCTTCTGTTTTGTCTGCTGATTTTGCCCATCTGGGCAGGGATATAGATATGCTGAATGGCAGTGAGGCGGAGTGGATACATATAGATGTGATGGATGGCTCCTTTGTGCCAAATATCTCTTTTGGTTTCCCGATACTACAAGCGATACGCAAAAGAACACAGAAGTTCTGCGACGTACACCTCATGATCGTGCAGCCGGAGCGGTATATCAAACAATTCAAAGATGCCGGTGCTGACCACCTGACCATACACCTGGAGGGCAATGTACACCTGGACTCTGTCATCCGTGAGATCAAGGCTCAGGGCCTTTCTGCAGGTGTGGCCATCAATCCTGCCACCCCGGTGAGCGAACTGAAAGAAGTAATAAGCCTCATAGATGTAGTGCTGGTGATGAGTGTCAATCCCGGATTTGGCGGGCAAAAATTCATACCCAACGCCCTGAACAAGGTGCGCGAGACCCGCGACCTGATAGCGCAGGCAGGATCTAAAGCGAAAATAGAAGTAGACGGCGGTGTGGGACTGGAAAATGCCGGCAGCCTGATAGAGGCGGGCGCAGATGTGCTGGTAGCAGGCAATGC
>JAFDYP010000097.1 GCA_018267355.1 Bacteroidota bacterium | reverse complement strand
GCTGATACTCTTGTCAGTGGCCTGACGGATACCTAAAATGTCTCAAAAATTACAATGAAGGTGGGGCATGGTACGTTTTTAGTACTATGACAGTCAACGGTTTGTTTTCAAAAATAGACAGCAAACAATTTGTTAACTTTTTAATATTTTTCGCGTAAAATAATTTTGAAAGTCGCCCCTGTTTAGTAGTTTCAAACAACAATTTTTCATCATTAAAATAGAGCAATTATGAACATTGTCATTCATCCGGTGCGGTTTGACGCATCTACACAGCTCATCTCTTTTGTAAATAAAAAGCTCCAGAAACTGGAAACGTTCTTTGATCGCATAGTAGAGGCTGAGGTTTTCCTCAAGATGGATACGAAGCAAAATATCAAGGACAAGACGGTGGAGATAAAGCTACACGTCCCGGGCAAGACGATATTTGTGTGTGAGACGTCCAAGACCTTTGAGGAAAGCACGGACCTGGCTATAGATACCATGTCACGCCAGCTAAAGAAACAGAAGGAAAAGGCCAGGGCAGTCTGAGCCATTTTTGAGATAATCTTATAATTGCGGCCCCGTATGCAGAGAGTGTATACGGGGCCGCTGCCTTATACACAACATTTGTGGAGAAAATAGTAAGGGGTGTTTTGCAAAATGAAAATATGTCACTATACTTGCGTCCCGTTTACGAAAGGGCGGGAAATTCGTTGTTTGACAGAATAGATGAGCGTAAGTAATAAGCCGAAGTAGCTCAGCTGGTAGAGCTACTGATTTGTAATCAGTAGGTCGGGGGTTCGATTCCCTCCTTCGGCTCTATAATCTCCTTAATGGCGACGGGTAGGTAGTCAAGTGGCCAACGACAACAGACTGTAAATCTGTCCTCTTCGGAGTTCCGTGGTTCGAATCCACGCCTGCCCACACTTTTTTTTAATGATCTTCCGCTCATCGCTTAGTATGCGGGAGTAGCTCAGCTGGTAGAGCGACAGCCTTCCAAGCTGTAGGTCGCGGGTTCGAACCTCGTCTCCCGCTCCAGTAGCAACGGAGACACAGATCAGATCTGTGCCGATAGTGCGAAAAGCCGTTGTAGCTCAGTGGTAGAGCACTTCCTTGGTAAGGAAGAGGTCGCGAGTTCGATTCTCATCAACGGCTCCATTTTAATAAATAGTGGAGCAAGATATACGGAGCTGGAATTTTATTAAAACATAAAGAATTTAAAACAACAATTAAAAAACAATAACAATGGCTAAAGAGAAATTTATCAAAGACAAGCCGCACGTAAACATTGGTACCATCGGTCACGTTGACCACGGTAAGACGACCCTTACTGCTGCGATCACTACTGTACTGTCTAAGAAGGGCCTCGCTGAAGTGCGTGACTACTCTTCGATAGATAACGCTCCTGAGGAAAAAGAACGTGGTATCACGATCAACACAGCTCACGTAGAGTACCAGACGGCAAACCGTCACTATGCTCACGTGGATTGCCCGGGCCACGCCGATTATATCAAGAACATGGTAACTGGTGCTGCCCAGATGGACGGTGCCATAGTGGTAGTAGCTGCGACTGACGGCCCTATGCCTCAGACTCGTGAGCACATCCTGCTCTGCCGTCAGGTAGGCGTGCCAAAGCTGGTAGTATTTATGAATAAAGTAGACCTGGTAGAAGATCCTGAGTTCCTTGAGCTCGGCGAAATGGAGATCCGTGACCTCCTGACCTTCTACGGTTTCGAAGGTGATAAGACGCCGGTGATCCAAGGCTCTGCCCTGGGTGGCCTGAATGGCGAAGAAAAGTGGGTAAAGAAGATCGACGAGCTGATGGAAGCAGTTGATACTTTCATCCCGGTTCCTCCTCGCGCTGTAGACCAGCCGTTCCTGATGCCGGTAGAAGACGTATTCTCTATCACAGGTCGTGGTACAGTAGCTACAGGTCGTATCGAGCGTGGTGTGATCAACTCTAACGATCCGGTAGAAATCATCGGTCTGCAGAAGGAAGGTGAGAAGGCTCTCACATCTACTGTGACAGGTGTAGAAATGTTCCGTAAGATCCTCGATCGCGGCGAAGCTGGTGACAACGTAGGTCTCCTCCTCCGTGGTATAGAAAAAGAGCAGATCAAGCGTGGTATGGTTGTTTGCAAGCCAGGCTCTGTAAACCCTCACTCTGAGTTCAAGTGCGAAGTATACGTACTGAGCAAGGACGAAGGTGGCCGTCACACTCCGTTCTTCAACGAGTATCGTCCTCAGTTCTACTTCCGTACTACGGACGTGACCGGTACTATCACTCTGCCTGCTGGCACTGAGATGGTAATGCCTGGTGACAACGTAACACTGGACGTGAAGCTGATCTATCCTATCGCAATGGAGAAAGGTCTCCGCTTTGCGATCCGTGAAGGTGGCCGTACCGTAGGTGCAGGTCAGGTGACTGAAGTGATCAAGTAATCACAAGATCAACATAATAATGAAAGGCGAACTCCGGTTCGCCTTTTGTTTTTTAGGTTAGCTTCAGACTTGCTGAATGGTCTCGAATTTCTGATCCGGTATATTGACAGGAAGCCAAATGGTTTAGTGATTTTGTCGGAAACAAAAAAGCCCGGATGGAGTCCGGGCTTGGGGTCTGTGTTCAGATTATATTTAGTGGTATGGTATGCCGTTGAAGTAACCGTACTGGATCTGTGTGGTCTTGCTGTGATCTGATATATCCCGACCTACAAAGTCAAAAGTACCCGTGATGGTATGCAGGGAGTCCTGAAAGTACTGCGTGATAGAGCATGTCCCGCTGACAGACTGCCAGGTAGTGACACCATCCAGAAAGTAGGCTGTATTGTAGGTAGTATCCAGCGAAACGGTACCGATGGTATCTGTATGTGGTAGTACGATCCTCACCACTGTGCCGCCGCCTATCTGGCCATATATAGTAGTGCCCAGGCTACGGGTGTAGTAAGCCGTATCTGCCACATATTCCTTATTGCTACCCGCAAAACGGAGACCGGGAAATCCGGGCTGATCGAGGTTACTCTTATTGCAGGATATGGCCATAGTGCCTATGAGGCCCAGGGAGGCAAAGATCAGGAGTGTCTTTTTCATCAAGATGAGGTTTGTATAATTTATCGGTAAAGATGCACTATTACGCCAATACGCTAAGGGCTTTAACTAAATTTGAGGTGAATGCTATATGGTGTTCGGCGGATCCGATTTTTGTGTTATCGCATTTAACACTATCATTGACACGCGATGGAATCATACACCCTCCCCATACAGATCAGGTGGTCAGACATAGACGCCAATAACCACCTGAGGCACTCTGCTTTTTATGACTATGGTGCATGGATACGCATCGTCTTTCTGGCGGCGCAGGGCATAGACATGCAGTGGATGAAAGCGAATGAGAATGGGCCGATACTCTTTCGTGAGGAGGCACTATTCAAGAGGGAGATCAGGTTTGAAGATAAGGTGACCATCAATGTAGAGATCACCAAAGCTACAGGTGACTATAGCCGCTGGTCGCTGCGCCATAGTTTCGTGAAAGAAGATGGTACACTGGCAGCTATCATCAATGTGGATGGTGCCTGGTTTAGTACGGCAGAGCGCAAACTGATAGTGCCGGGCGCCGAGCTGGTACAGGCATTTGATGCGTTCCCCAAGGCGCAGGAATTTGAATGGACTGAAAAATCAAAGAAGCAGGTATGACACATGCCAAACTCAATAGCAGGATAGATGCACTGGAGCGCAAACGCGCAGCTATGTTTGATAAACTAGCGGGATACGATCACGCGGCGCTGAATAAGAAACCATCTGCAGAGGCGTGGTCTGCCGTCCAGACGCTGGAGCATATGATGACAGTAGAGATGGCTGCGACCTCCTATGTCAAGAAGAAATCACTGGACAAAAGCTCAGCTACCAGAACAGGCGTCAAGCAGTGGTTTCGCTCGCTAATGCTGGACAACTATCTGCGCAGCCCCAAGAAATTTCCGGCGCCGTCCTCGGTGGCACCGGTGCTGAAGCAGGCTAATCTGCAGGATATACACACACAGTGGAATAGGGTGCGGCAGGATATGCGTGATACGATCGCCGCTATGCCGCCTGACCTGCTGGACCACGGCTGGTTTAAACATCCGGCAGTAGGAATGCTGAATTTTAAGCAGATGCTATCCTTTATGGAGGCGCACTATGACCGTCATGAAAACCAGGTATGGCGCACGCTACAGGCTGTAGCCTGAGCCGCCGCACTGCCGGCGGTGGAGAACTTATCTCACTTGTTTTTTATACCTTCTGCAAGATTAATTTACTTTACTCAATATGCCGGAGGTAAGTGCACAGCGCAGATTTATGAAGCTCACCATAGCGGTGATAGCTATCGTAGCTATCATCATGCTACTGCCATACCTGATACTGGGAGACAACTGCTATATACGCCTGCATGACACCCTGGAGGGCGAGTGGATATGGCTGCAGCTGATGGCGCAGAGCCATACTTCCTTTGGTATCTATAGCTGGGTACGGGTGCCGCAAGTGATGCAGGGCATACCGCGCAATGTGATGCCCACGGGCCTCTCCGTCAATATGCTGCTGGTGATATGGCTCGGCATGTACAGGGCCTATATCGTGAGCGGCATCCTGATACGCATCATCGGATTCATAGGCATGGTGCTGGTACTGAGAGACTACTTTGTCAAAGATCCGCAGGACCGCTATATCATCTATCTTTGTGCGCTGACCTTTGTCGTGCTGCCTGTGTATATTCCTTTTGGTCTCACGGTACTGGGGCAGCCATTACTATTCTGGGCTTTTCTCAACCTGCAAGACAGGATACGTATAGGGCTGAGCTATGCTATCATCATCCTATTTCCCTTTTACTCATCCATGGTGTGGCTCGTAGTGCCGTTTGAGGTATTGCTCGCAGTGGCGGTGTGGTACTTTTATCAGCGCGAGCAGAT
>JAFDYP010000096.1 GCA_018267355.1 Bacteroidota bacterium | reverse complement strand
GCGGTAGCGCTACTATGAATACAACAATAGCCGAAGGAATATCATTCTTTATTTTAGAGAACATACGATTGATTTAAATGGGGGTAAAGGAAAATGAAGTGCACCTGGTGCACGCGTAGCCTGGCATAGCTATGGTGCTATGTACATCCGGTCAGATGTAGCTAAAAGAAATTATGCCCTTACCTCGGGAGGCTGGGAGATGGAGTCCAGATATGGGTCATCTATAGAGAGACAGTGCGTAGATACACTGCTGAATGAGGTCTGATAGATGTCAGATGAGAACGTGAACTCTGTATGCGTAAGATGAAATTGGTCAGCAGATTCTTTGCCATACTCCTTGCCATCGGTGCTGTCATCGTTTGAGGAGGAGTCATCCTTATCGGAGTCATTCATGCTGTACATGCTCTTGGCAGCCTTGGATACAGAGGTATCCTTGACCACGGTACCTACCAGTACCACGAAGAGCATTAATATAGCTATGACTTTTTTCACTTTTGTAAAGATACAGAAATACAGGCCATTAACTTTCAATAAATGTTAATGAGCCGGATTAATATGTGTATTAGTCCTTATTGACAACGGCAATGCCAAGTTCAACGAGTTGCTTCGGATCTACCACCGCCGGCGCGTCCATCATCAGGTCCTTGCCATTAGATGCCTTAGGGAATGCCATGGAGTCGCGGATCGTTTCGCCACCTGTCATGAGCATGACCCAGCGGTCCAGGCCGAAGGCACAACCACCGTGGGGCGGCGCACCATACTTGAATGCATTCAGCATGAAACCAAACTTGTGATCGATCTCTTCTTCGGAGAGGCCGAGCTTTGCAAAGACCCTGTTCTGCAGGTCGCGCTGATGGATACGTATAGAGCCGGAAAGGATCTCGTTGCCGTTCATCACCATGTCATATGTCTGTGCACGTACGCGTAGTGGGTCGCTATCAAAGTACTGCAGGTCCTCCGGATGAGGTGAGCAGAATGGATGGTGTACGAAGTTGATCTCTCCACTTTCTTCATCTTTCTCAAAAAGCGGGAAGTCTACTACCCAGAATACGCTCCATGAGCCCGGTGCGATCCAGTTCTGGCGCTTGGCCAGCTCGAGGCGCAGGTCCCCGAGAGACTTGCGCACCTTAGAGACTTTCTCGGCAGCTATCAGGATCATATCGCCCTTTTCTGCGCCACAGGCTTTGCCTATTTCTCGCAGCTGCTCCTCTGTGTAGAATTTATCTACGGATGACTTCACCGTGCCGTCTTCATTAAAGCGGATATTCACCAGGCCACTGAGACCGCGGTGAGAGGCTTTGACAAAGTCGGTCAGCTCATCGAGTTGTTTGCGT
The DNA here is from genome assembly GCA_018267355.1 of Bacteroidota bacterium. Classification (GTDB taxonomy): domain Bacteria; phylum Bacteroidota; class Bacteroidia; order Chitinophagales; family LD1; genus UBA1941. Next base: position 1,980 of record JAFDYP010000096.1, on the reverse strand, counting down.
GTATAGTTGGCACAGCCCTTTGCATTCAGCGCAGCTACGAGGCCGCCTGATGCGATGGTATTATTGAAGACCGTAAACTCAGACTGAGGCAGGTTGCCATTCAGCTCTATGATCTTGCAGTCAAAGCGCAGGTCCGGCTTGTCAGAGCCGTAGAGGCGCATAGCATCGGCAAAGGTGAGGCGCAGAAAATCCGGCAGCTCTACACCATTGGTCTTGCGGAAGACATGCTTCACCATGCCTTCAAAGTTTTCAAACACGTCATTCTGCTCTACGAAGCTCATCTCACAGTCGAGCTGTGTGAACTCCGGCTGGCGGTCGCCACGGAAGTCCTCATCACGATAGCACTTCACCACCTGGTAGTAGCGGTCCATGCCGGCCACCATCAGGAGCTGCTTGAGTATCTGCGGCGACTGCGGCAGCGCGTAGAAAGAACCATTATGCAGACGGGAAGGCACGAGGAAATCGCGCGCACCCTCGGGGGTAGACTTGATCAGGTTGGGTGTTTCCACCTCTATGAAGCCCTGGTTGTCCAGGTATTCACGCATGGCACGGATCATCGTAGCGCGGGTCACGAGTACGTCCTTCAGGTGGGGACGGCGGATATCGAGGTAGCGGTATTTCATACGCAGTTCCTCGCCGCCATCGCTTTCATTTTCTATGGTGAAAGGTGGTGTCTCTGATTCATTCAGGATCGTGAGCGTATCAGCATAGATCTCTATCTCGCCGGTCGGGATGTTAGTATTCTTTGAGGTGCGCTCCACTACTTTGCCAGTGGCTTGTATCACAAACTCACGGCCCAGCTTGCGCGCCATATCACAGAGGGCAGCGTTGCTATCAGCATTGAGGGACAACTGAGTGATACCATACCGGTCACGCAGGTCTATGAATACGAGGTGGCCGATATCACGCACTCTCTGTACCCACCCTGCGAGGGTCACTGTCTCATTCACATTGCTGAGGCGAAGCTCTCCGCAAGTCCTTGTCCTGTACATAATGTATTTATCCGTTTAGAGTGGGCGAAAGTAACTGAAAATAAGGGAATGTACCAATGAGAAATGTCTCAAGGTACAGAGGTGAAAATTAGACTAATAGACTACGCGTCGCCTTCCCTGCGTCCCTTAAACTTCTTTACGATCCAGGTGCCGGCTGCCCCGATAGCTACTATGAGTGGCTTGAGGAATTTTAGCAGTAGGATCCCGATCTTGGCCAGCAGGCCGGTTTTAGCCAGGATACCACCTGCTATGAGGCCAGCTATGCCATACGCGGCTACCTTGTCTATGCTGCTATTATACTCTTCGTAGGTATTGCCTTTTGTAAAATTGGTAGCCTGCAGGATGGTTGCGTTATTGGCTTTGATCTCATTGAGCTGATCCAGGTCACCTATGGCATTGAGCACGAGCACACCCTTGCGACCTAGTATGCGGATATTATAGTTTAGTGACTGCAGAGAGTCGTCTACGGCTTTGATCTTCTTCGCCCAGTATAGTTTGTGCGTAGAGGCGTCATAAGAGGGCTGCTCCGCCCAGCCGGTCAGCTCTATGGCGCGGCTACCCATTTTGACACGCTCGGGATTTGACTCCTTGATCTGCTCTTGCATTTGCTTTAGCAGTTCGTCGTATTTGATATCCTTGGCATCGTCATCCTTCACGTGGCCATCCTCCTCGTAGGTCATATCTACCACCCAGCATCCCGGGAGGTAAGGGCTGTAATCTGCCGGCACCAGCATGCCGAGTGATTCCTGTGGTGGATTGCCCCAGAGGTCATGGAGTACAAAGGCTGCCTGCTTGCCATCCAGGTATTTGAATCCTTTAGGTATTTCGAGGGAGGCTACCGAGCCTATAGCTACTGTGCCTGAGGTCTGATACTTCAAAGTATCTATCTGTGCCATGAGGTCTTTCAGATTGACCGTAGTATCGTCTGCGGCAGGCTTAGGTTCTTTGGCGGCTATGGCCGATAGAGAGATAAACAGGAGAAAAGTCG
>JAFDYP010000095.1 GCA_018267355.1 Bacteroidota bacterium | reverse complement strand
TATCCTTCTTGCGGCCTTCGGCTACACGCTCTTTAAACTCACGATAGGTGCGCTCTATGCTCTTTTGCACCATGGCTTTCTCCTCCTCATCCAGCGGGTTGGTGCCCAGAGTGAAAGCTCCGTGTTTGGTCACAGAGACTTTATCTGTAGTGATACCCAGCTTATCATTCAGCAGCTTCTTGGCATTAGGTATCAGGCCAAAGACACCGATAGAACCGGTAATGGTATTGGGCTGCGCAAAGATCCTGTCACCCAGGCAGGAGATATAGTAGCCGCCCGAGGCAGCCACATCGCCAAAGGAGATGATCAGCGGCTTTTCCTTTTTGGCCAGTACCAGCTCCCTCCACATCACATCAGAGGCCAGCGCACTGCCTCCCGGTGAGTTGACACGGAGTACGATGGCTTTTACCTTGTCATCCTTGCGCAGGTCCGCCACAGCCTTGGCAAAGCGCTCAGAGCCCACCTGGCCCTCTCCGCCTTTGCCGTCTACTATCTCCCCATCGGCACAGAGGACGGCTATCTTGCTACCCGCGTCTGTATTGATCGGCATGGTCTCGCTGTATTTGTCGAGGTCTACGAGGTTGAGATCGTCCTTTTTCTTCACTCCCACTTTTTCTTTCATAGCAGATTCTACCTCATCATAGTAGGCTGTCTCATCTATCATCTTTGCCTCTTTGGCCTCCTGTGGCAGGGTAGCTTTTAGATTGTTGATGATATCGCTGAGTGTAGCAGTATCCATCTTGCGGTCAGCCGCGATATTGGTCAGAAACTGTGAGTAGACATCACCATAGATGCTGGTGAGCTGCTCGCGGTTAGGTTCGCTCATATGGTCGCGGAGGTATGGCTCTATAGCACTCTTGAAGGCGCCGCAGTGAAAGTCTTGCACCTCTATGCCGAGTTTCTCCAGCGCGCCCTTGTAGTACATGATCTCGCGGCCAAAGCCCGGCACCTCCATGCCACCGTTGGGGTTGAGGTAGATCTTGTCTGCCACTGCTGCGAGGTAGTAAGATTTCTGGTTGGCATATTCTCCATACGCATAGATGAACTTGCCGCTCTTCTTAAACTCCTTGAGCTGGTCGCGCAGTACCTCTATAGTAGCCAGGCCATTAGGATTGATGCCTAGTGGCAGGTAGATACCCTTGATCTTATTATCCTTGGCTGCTTCTTTCAGCATCTCGCAGATATCATAGAGACCGATACCGTCCGCCTCCTTGCCACCGCCAAAGCCGAGCTGCTCACCCAGGCTCTCCTGAGATTTCTCGGCTACATGGTGATTGAGGTCTAGTTTGAGCACAGAGTTGGCCTCCAGCTTATTGCCATCCTTCTTAGAGCCACCGGCCAGGGCTATGACGCCGATCAGCAGGAAGAGGCTGATAAAGCAAAAAAGGAACAGGCCTACTATCGTGGCAAAGACGTATTTCAGGAACTTCAGCATTTTATGTAGTTTGATTTTGGGTAATGATGTACCAGACGATATAGCAATATTAATATTTTCCAATGCAGGCCCCGGGGCTAGAAATCCACATCTTATGCATTTCGCACCGGGTGTAAAGGGTACGCTTTTTGACCCAATTCTGCGATATTGCACACCGCAAACCGTACGCACTATGATCCAGAATATCTTCCTGCTGCTCGGCTCCAATGTGGGCGACCGTCATGCACATCTCCGGGCTGCACGCCGGCTCATAGACCTCAAGGCCGGCCAGGAGCTGTTTCACTCGGAGGAGTATGAGACTGCACCCTGGGGCAAGACCGATCAGGCAGCCTTTCTCAATCAGGCGCTGCAGATAGAGACCGACCTCTCTCCGCTGGACCTGCTGCATGCGCTGAAAGGCATAGAGAAAGAAGTGGGGCGCACCGAGACTGAGCGCTGGGGACCGCGGGTGATAGATATTGATATTCTATTTTACGGCAGTGATATAGTAGACCTGCCCGAGCTGAAGGTGCCCCACCCCTACCTGCCGCAGCGGCGCTTTGCGCTGGAGCCGCTGTCAGAGCTGGCGCCCGACTTCGTGCATCCGGCACTGCACCTCACAGTGAAGGAACTGCTGGATCACTGCGGTGGATAGGTCTTGCCCGCCAGGGAAGCTTTCATCTCTTTGAGACAGGTAGCACAAAGACAGTCGGTGTATTTCTTAGCTATATAGCGCCGCTCCGCGTCTGTCAGCGTCACAGTTTTACACTCACAGTTTGCGATATCATTTGCACGACAAGTAAATGATCTATGACAGCGGTGGCACTCTGTCTGGCGGGATGTCAGAGGCTCTATCATTTTTAGGGGAGTATTTACCAGGCTATCTCCTCATCATCGGCTATACCGGAGGAGGATTTGTGGTCTATATTCTGCTCACTGGCAGCGGGGTCCGGACGGAGTGACGTATCCTCTTCGCCTTCTTTAGGCTCAGGATAGTCATCTATATTGCGGCGGCGGGTGTGATTGTCATTGGCTACACGCGGAGATTGTCCATCTTTTACGAAGGTATTGTCCTCATCATCCAGCCTCACAGTGCGGTCTGCATCATAGTCATAGTCAGGCATCAGCTCGGTCTTGACATGGTCCAGTGTCTCATTCAGCGCTTCTACGAATTTTTTGAAGTCTTCTTTGTAGAGGAATATCTTATGGCTCTCGTAGCCGTCTCCGTCAAATTTCTTTTTGCTCTCGGTAATAGTGAGGAAGAAGTCGCCCTGCTTGGTGCTCCTGACATCAAAAAAATAAGTCCTTCTTTTTCCTGCCCTTAGTTTCTTGCTGAAGTAACCGCTGTACTTACCCCCGTTATTTTCCACCGTAGTTTTTTGTTGTTTTAGAAATTAACCGACTTAGACAAATTTATACGATTGTTTTTGAATGCACCTAATGACATGAGTGAAAACTTCTCCCCAGAAATAGACACGATATACACTTTCGCTACGAGCGTACCTGCTCAGGCATCAGGCTCTAAGACGTCGTGGTAGCGGATTCGGTTGCAGCTTGCTTTTCGTAAAGTTCTCTGTAGATGCCGCCCAGTGCCAGCAACTCCTGATGGGTGCCTGCTTCTGCTATGCGCCCCTCATCCAGCACCAGTATCCTATCGAAATGCATCAATGAGAAGATCCGGTGTGTGATGATCATAGAGGTCTTGCCTCCCAGCACATGGTCCAGGTTTGCCTCTATACGCTTCTC
>JAFDYP010000094.1 GCA_018267355.1 Bacteroidota bacterium | reverse complement strand
GATGCCAACGGTGCTTTCACCGCGGATAATGTGCACGCCAAACTTAAGCGCCTCTCTGCCTATACCATTCACTCCATAGAGCAACCCGTCAAACCACAGCAATACCTGCTGATGCACAACCTTTGCCGAGAGAATATAATACCGATTGCACTGGATGAGGAGCTGATCGGCACCAGCGAGAGCTTCATCCGTCAGCGTCTTTTGGAAACCATCCGGCCACAGTACATTATCTTAAAGCCCAGCCTCCTCGGCGGCCTGGCAGTATGCGATGACTGGATCGCACAAGCAGCAAAGCTCAATATCTCCTGGTGGGCTACATCTGCGCTGGAGGGAAATATCGGCCTGAATGTGATAGCTCAATGGGCGGCCTCAAAGGATACTACAATGATACAAGGACTAGGCACCGGCTCTTTGTATACCAATAATATTCCCTCTCCTCTGGTGATAGAGATGGGCCACCTGCGATACGATAAGACTAAGAACTGGGCTGCGCTATAAACCTTACTCCTCCAGCCATCCGCCTTTCTTCGTCGGGGTAGTCACCGGATTGATACGTCCCGAGTGCTTGCCGTCCCACTGCACCTCAAAAGTGCTCAGCCTGAGATCCGGTACATAGTAATCTGTAGATGTGATCTGTGCACCACTCGCAAAGGCCGTCAGCTTGCGGTGAGGATCATTCGCACGGGCATCCATCGTCTCTATATCAGAGCGCGTACGTACAATATAGCCCTCCTTGACCAGCTTCACGATATTAGCGCTATCGCCTATAGACTCGTCCTGCATCACAAAGGCTACATCGGCACGATCTGGCGAGCCATAAATGACCATGGCACGACCGCTTAGGGCCGGGTGTCCTTTCAGGTACATATCCTTATCGCCGCCGAGCATGATGAATACGATCTTGCCCCGGCAGGCATCCAGCTCCGGCCAGCCGTGATCCAGCGCCATTTCTTTCAGGTTGGTGTAGTGCCCACGCAGCCGGTCCGGTGTGAGCACTGTATTCAGGCTATCACCAAAAACTGAACGGATCTCTGCATCTATTTCATTGTATGCTGTGCTGTCAAAAGGTACGACTCTCTTGAAACCAAAAAACCGCAAGGTCTTACTTTGATCGCCGGGTCCACCCGTCTTGGGTTCTACATTCACAAAGATGGGCAGGTGAGACGGATGCGCATCACTCCATTGCTTTAGCGCCAGAAGTGATTCTTTGAATGTATAGTAGTGCGTCTGGTAGTCCACGTCTTTTATGTGCAGGACTTTTAGTCCCGGTTTCTTCAGTTCCTCTACATGCGACCTCACAGGCACGCCGTGCACAAAGGCATTTATCTTTCTCTTATACAGAGCACCGCCCTTGGGATCGTTATAGATATCTATCTCCAGCCCACGCATGTGATACATAAACTGGGAGTCAAATGGCAGATGACCGTAGTTTATCCTTATGGGACTGTTTTCAGCTCCCAATTGTTTACGAAACTTCATTAGAAATTTCATGACACGGGGATCCGGCAGCTTCTTGTAGCTATTGTGGCTGCCTATGACCTGTATCTCATTCAGCCGTAGGTATGCGCCACTTTGCGCACTGGTCAATGCAGTAACTAAAAGGAAACAGATAAGGACTGGATAGCGCATACTGGTGATTGATGATCGCAAATAAACGGCAATCCATCATTATGAAAAGGTAAAATCAACGACCTTATACGATCTCCTCGCGCACTGCAGCCAGTGTCACACGGTTGCTGCTCTTGAGCCGGGCCAGCAGGCAATCAGCCTTAGGCACCTCATATTCAAAGAAGTATTGCACAGCATGAAGCTTTGACTGGAGGAACTCAGGTGAGTAGGATCTGCTACCGGATCGTTGCAGTTCGTCCACCTTGGCGCCCTGCTTCAGCCACTGCCAGGCCACCGTCAGGATACCGAACAGCTCCAGATACAACGTAGCATCTGAGAGATAGGCCTCTGGTCCCTCGGTCTGCGCTACACTGATGAGGTGCATAGTGATCTCCTGTAGTTTCATCAGCTTATCTCCGAGAGCGATAGCATATGGTTTCAGGTCGTCATACTGTTGGGCATTTTGTATATCAGCCATCACCTCCTGCATCAGCAGCATGGTAGCCATGCCGTTCTTCATCATCACCTTGCGGCCCAGCAGGTCCATGCCGTGTATAGCTGTGGCGCCCTCATGTATGGTATGGATACGCGTCTCGCGGAAGAAAAGCTCGGCCAGAAACTCCTTTGTATACCCATACCCACCAAAGATCTGCAGGCCCGCGCTGGTAGAGAGGATGCTCATCTCCGCCGGATACGATTTCACCATCGGTGTGAGCAGCTCCAGCAGCATGTGATGGTTTTCTTTTTCTTGTCCCTCACTGGCCATCCAGCGGTCATATCGGCCGCAGGCCTCCAGCACCAGCGAGAGCGAACCCTCAGTGATGGCCTTTTGGAATAGCAAAAGCCGGCGTACATCTGCATGCTCTATCAGCGCTACCTGAGGTTTAGACGGATCTTTCTCGGTCACTTTGCGGCCTTGGGTACGCACGTTGGCGTATTCCAGAGCATTGTAGTAGGCCGCTGAGGATATGGATGTGGCATTGCACCCCACACCTATCCGCGCCTCATTCATCATTTGGAACATATAGCTCAGCCCCTTGTGCTCCTCTCCTACCAGATAGCCACGGCAGTCATTATTCTCGCCCATCATCAGGTGCGCTATCGGTGCGCCGTGGTATCCCATCTTATGAAACACCCCAGCAGTGTTCACATCATTAAATGTCAGACTACCGTCCGCCGCAGGCCGCATGCGTGGCACTACGAAGAGGGATATCCCCTTGGTACCCGCCGGCGCTCCCTCTATCCGCGCGAGCATCAGGTGCACGATATTATCTACCGCATCACTATCGCCACAGCTGATAAATACCTTCT
>JAFDYP010000093.1 GCA_018267355.1 Bacteroidota bacterium | reverse complement strand
GATGGTGCCATGCAGGTCAGCATCATGCCAAATCCGGTGCAGGAGTCTGCTATCGTACACTTCACAGGTGCTACGGGCCAGGTCAGCTTTGAGCTGATGGATGTGACAGGCAAAAAGGTAATGGAAACTACTACCACCAGAGACCTGACACTATCCGGTAGCGCATTTGCTGCAGGCATCTACACCTATACGGCCAGAGACCAGGCGGGCAACATACGCACAGGTAAAGTAGCGATCACACATTGACAACCACTTTGAAACGAAAACGTAAAAGGCCCTCCTGCAAAACAGGAGGGCCTTTTTGTGTATGGGGCAAGAGAAAAGGCAACGGGCAGTGCCCATTGCCTTAAATCAAACTCCATTTTCTTAGGATTAGTCGATGGTCACAAATTTGTTGGCGCAGGACTCTTTTACAAAGTAATAGCTCTTGCCATTGATGATCTGATGATTGACACGGTATGGCGCGATCTGTAGCAGTCCGGTATTATTAGCGGCAGCTCCTACAGTGGCCATCTCTGCAGCCGAAAAAGTATGAGATAAAGTGCCGCCTGGCGCGATATAGGATACATGGCCGCTGCCACCTGATACTACAAATATCACAGAGTCGCCACTCACATAGCCGCTGGCAGTGAGCGTGAATGGTGCAGCGTGTGATACAGAGGTAGGTGTCTGCACGTCATCTATGGTAGGAAAGCTGGACTGGTCAGTATAGCTGAACCCGGTGATGCCGTTAGATGTATTGCCGGTCACATTCCATGCCACTGACGAGTTGAAGTCAAGGCCTGTAGGTGTAGTCTGGCTCGGCTGAAAAACGTAATTGTTGCTTTGATTGGTGAGTGCATTGCCATCTACGGTCACATTGCCTGCATCCTGATGGGTGGCAGACAGGCCAAACCAGGCTGCAGCGGTACCGATATTGATAGGTACAGTATAGCCGGCTACGGTCTGAGTAGTGATGACCTTGACAGCAGCCAGTGCACCATCAGCATTGGATGGTGTGTTTACTGAGGGTGCAGAGTTTCCATTGCTGGTCGTGTTGGTCGTGCCTTTATTGCACGAGCTGATGCCTGCCGCTACGATGACAGCAGCGCTGAGGAGGAGAAGGGACTTTTTCATTTTGGAGTGATTTAGTGTGAATAATGACACAAAGGTCTTCTTCTGTCACTCTGCTCCTATCCGCACCCTATGGTATTTTGCATCAGTGCTGGCACGGAGTATATACCGCGCCGGCAGTCACCGTATCAGTATGAGCGTCCACTCCCGGCACCGCACGGGATCAGATGGTTTGCCCTGAGAGCACATGAGGCAGGTGTAACTATCAGCAGGCTGTGGTTTGCCTTTGTACGTGCCGTCCCATCCTTTGGTGATGTCCTTTGACTCATATACCAGCCCGCCCCAGCGGTCATATATGCGCAGGTCATAGCTATACATGGTGCAGGTATGTGGGATATCGAATAGGTCATTGCGGCCATCGCCGTTTGGAGAGAAGGCGTCCGGCAGTGCGAGCCGGGAGATGCACGCTGTATCCGGGCAACCTACACATGAGGTATCCGGGCAGGACAGACAGCTGGTATCGCATAGTATGGCTGCTACAGTCGCTGAGGCGCTGGCTGAGCATTGGTCATCTTGTGCTGACACCTGATAGATGCCCGCAGTATGCACCCATATACCCGCACTATAGGCGCTATGGATAGTACTACCGGTACTCCATGCGAATGTGACGGGCCTGCCACTCAGCGAGTCTATCGTAGCGGTGAGCCGGATGCTGTCCGGTATATTGCTACAGATGCTGCCACTATCAGCGCTGAGATGCAGGTCTGATATGGCTCTCGACTGGATAGATACGGAGTCACGGTGCACGCCGCATATATCCGTAGTAGTGGCTATATAGAGTCCGGGCTGATGCACAGTGATCTGTGCTGCCATATCACCGGTAGACCAGACTGTACCGCCGATGCCCGTGCTGACCACCCTGCTGAATGTGTCACAGTACACCGTGTCGCTACCCAGATCAAAAGTAGCGGGCGCCACAGCACGCACTGATACCGCTGCCGTGTCCAGGCAGCCGGATACAGCCCCTGATATCAATATGATATCATGAGTACCCGCGGGAGGCGTATAGGTGGTCTGCATGCCGGTACTGTAGGATAGGCCATCTATCTGCCATTCATTTACCACACCTCCTGCAGATATATCATATAGCACTACAGAATCTCCCAGGCAGACGAGTGTATCAGAAGCGCGTATAGCAGCCACAGGGCAGCCGTGGCAGGTATCTATCACACTCAGGGAGAGGCTGCGGCTCACGCCGCAGTCATCATATACTATCATAGCATAGGTGCCCGGGTGATGTGAGGGGAATACGCCTGTATGACCGCTGAGGTGTAGTGTATCCACTCCGGGTATCTCTACTATATACGGGGGGAGGCCTCCCGCTACATGAAAGTAAAGACTATCTGTGGCAGTCGTATCGCATATATTAATATAGGCGGGCATCAGGCGAGGGCGGTGATCACTGACTATGTAGATGGAGCCTGTATCCAGCGGGCAGATGGAGTCGTAGCGCAGATCAGGAGTGAAAACATAAGGGGTCACATAGAATTTGTAAGAGTAAAGCCCCGAATCAGGAAGGCTGAGGGATATCTGATCCGGTATAAGGAAGTGCCCCCAGGTGGTATCGGCTGCCAGCGCCCCATTATGCCATAGTTTGAAGGTGAGCTGTGTCACGCAGAAATTGAATGAAGTATAGCTGTAGGTCAGTACCGGCGGGCCTGTACAGGGTGATACATAGCTTATCTCTGATACAGGTGGCCGAAAGGGCTGCGTGGTAAGTGGCAGTGCGCAGCCACTGTCAGAGATCACTGTATAGTTTGTAGCAGGTACCAGATCGTAGAAGAACTTTTCGGAATAGCCCGGTACATATGTAGCTGGTGTCGTATCTCCGGCAGCATTGATGATAGAGTATTTTTCCGGATAGATCGGATCCACACCTAGCTGCCAGCGGTCATCGCAGCTGCTATCCTTCATATGCTGGTAGCAGCCGATACCAAAGGCAGGCATAGACATAAAATTCGTCAGAGAGTCCGGACACTGACCGGGATGCAGGTACGCTATGACAGTGTAGCCTCCGTTGGGTAGGTTGGTAAAGTCTGCCGAGGAGTCGGACCAGGTGGTGGGGTGGATACGTCCCGGTACTATCACAAACGAATCTACCTGAGGCCTCGTGCCTACTGCACCACTGTAGACATCAGCTCTTATGGCATTGCACCTTGGGGTGGTGAGCTGCATGAAGGATACCGCAGGCGCTATAAAAAACGGTGGGATCGTATCCGTGCCACAGGTCAGATGATTGCGCACGGTCACTACCACATCAGGATGCAGCCCCTGAGGCACTCCCCGGAATATCGTATCCCAGAAAGGCGCAGCTGAAGAGCCTATCTTGACCACCGTCTGCACTGGTACACAGTTGGTACAGGTCAGCGTCATGGTATCTATAAACTCTATATGCCCATATACATTACCGTCAAAAGGGCACGTCTCCAGCAATCGCTGCACTCGTCTGGCCTCTGTGAATAGGCTCGTGACCCCACAGGAGTCAGTGACCGTGAGATGCATCGTGTCATATGCCCCTACATTAGGGAAAGTACCGGTATGGTTGACATAGCTCTGACCTGTATTAGCGTTATACAGAGTATAGGTCAGAGGTGTATTACCTATACATGACACATTGACCATTCCCCGTGAGAAATTGAGGCAGCCAAAGTCGATGCCTATCTGATAATCAAAATGTCTTGAGTCCGTAAAGATATTGCCGCAGGCATCACGTACACGTACCCAGTAGGTAGCAGGGCATATATGCGCAAATACCGGCGAGCTCTGGTATGGACCGAAGCCGGCATTAGGCCCGGTGGTGGAGATAGCATACTCATAGGGTGGCAGCCCGCCACTGGCGTGGCATTGTAGCACAGGAGGCTGCAGCCATGGCGACATCGGGGTATCTATCAGCATAGTAGGAAAGGTATATGTGCCACCTACGGTGGCAGTAAAAGTGCCCGTGGCACCCAGGGCATCCCGCACAGTGCCGGTAT
>JAFDYP010000092.1 GCA_018267355.1 Bacteroidota bacterium | reverse complement strand
GATATTTTCATGCGCAATGCTGGCCATATCAGCCTGTTAGTGGACCTGTATGTCCGGTGGCAGGGCTGGTGACCAGGCGGAGCGTGGAGCGAATTGCCTGACTGGGCAATGGGCGCCCACAAGGTGCCTATAGTCAGTAGTGCAAGTCCTTAAAAAAATACGATGATATCTACCTCCAGAGCCCGGCTGAGGGTCATGAGCGTCATGATAGATGGATTGGTGCGGCCTGCCTCCAGCCGGCTGAGATTGGCTTTTTCATGGTTACTCAGGGCAGCCAGTTTGACCAGGCTCCACTGTTTGTCTTTACGTGCTTTACGGATATTGGCACCCAGGCCCGCCAGGTAGGGATACCGTGTGTGATGGTCCATGATAGGGATTTAGTGTACGAGAGAATGACGGCAGCACAGAAAACTTTGCAAACCGTGTTTATTGGCAATCTTGCGGACTGTGATATAAATCCCGGAGTGGTATCAGTATAACAGCACTAATGGTGCCACCCTGCATAAGGGCAGTCAATCGTCGGCCTTCGCGACATCCATAATCATCAGCTACCTCATGAGATATTTTTCAATCGCTTGATAGACCATTCTTTAATTCTCTGATGTTTTTACCACTCCCTGAGAGATCATATGAAATAGGGAACAATTACCTCATCAGGGGAATGTGCGATAATGCTCTGCGATACAGTCCCCCGGTGTATAGCCACCATGTATAAACTTAAAAGTAGTTTACCCGCCCACGATCTCCCCGCCATTAGGATGCAGCACCTGTCCGGTCATATAGCTGGAGTCCTCGCAGGCCAGGAAGACATAGCAGGGAGCCACCTCAGAGGGCTGCCCCGGCCGCTTCATCGGCTGGTCTTTGCCAAATTTCTTTACCTCATCAGGCGGGAATGTACTCGGGATAAATGGTGTCCAAATCGGGCCCGGCGCTACGCCATTCACGCGGATCTTTTTGTCCACCAGATTGGCGCTGAGCGACCGTGTGAAGGCCAGGATGGCACCCTTGCTCGCAGCGTAGTCTATGATATGGTCACTGCCGCGATAGGCCGTCACAGACGTCGTATTGACTATAGCGCCCCCCTCGGGCAGGTGCGGCAGTACCTGCTGGGTCAGCGTGATCATGGCTATGATGTTGGTATCAAAGGTCCTGGTGAGCTGCTTGTGCGTGATCTTTTCAAAGTCCTCCTGGTAGTGCTGCTCGCCTGCATTATTCACCAGCACATCCACACGGCCAAACTCTTTTAAGGTCTTGCTCACCACCTTGCGGCAAAAGGCAAGGTCTGTCAGGTCACCATTCATCAGCAGGCAGCGCCTGCCACAGTCCAGCACCAGCCTTTGCGTATCACGCGCATCTTTGTGCTCGCTCAGATAGACTATGGCTACATCGCAGCCCTCCTTGGCAAAATGTACTGCCACTGCCCGGCCTATGCCACTATCGCCTCCGGTGATGATAGCCGTGCGGCCCATCAGCTTGCCGCTGCCCACATAGCTGCGGCGTATATATATAGGCTCCGGTGTCATGGCCGCTTCATGGCCGGGCTGCACAGATTGATGCTGTGCGGGCACTCCCTTGGGTTTCTTGCTGTTCATAGCTATTTTTTATCTGTTTGATTTTTGATAAAGCTGATATGGCCGGAGCGCTCCAGGTAGATGTCCTCTACACCGTTTATGTCATCGCGCTGCAGGTGCGTGTGCAGTGCCTCCTCTATATCCTCCTCGGTCACCAGTGTGCGGGCCATATTGTCCTGCTGCATCTCTCCGTCGCGCATGAGCGGGATAGGAGCCCCCTTGAAGACCCTGCCTACAGCCTTACTTCTATACATGAGCCACGACATGATGCGCTGCAAAAAGGTGATGAGCAGAGAGGCTGCCAGGCAGCCAAAGAAGTTTTGCCCGGAGATCACAGACCGGCCCAGTATAGAGCCTATCACCAGCAGCGTGAGCTGGTCAAAGGTAGTGACCCTGCCCAGCGTACGCACCCCTGCAAACCGTATCAATGCCCAGCCCGCAAAGAAAACGACCAGTGCCCGGGCCAGCATCTGCAGGGTGCTGAGATGCTCCGTCTGCAGGCCGAATATCTGATCTATAGTATCCATCATACGATCTCATTACAAAATGCTTGCCGCAGTATGCGCACACGCCTCCTTTTGCATCTTTACCTTCTGCCCGGTCTGCTACCGTGCTCCTCGGCTCCCTGCACGGCAGCAAGTTCATGGCACAGAAACCCTCCGCCACAGGCTACAAAGCCGGCAAGACAAATATCAGCGACACCCAGGTACAAAGCTGGAAGGGCTGTGACCGGCCCGCGGAGCGGTATTTGTTTTTCAGGCAGAGATGCTACAACTTAGGAGCAGCAAATACAACAGATGCAAGCCTCTACGCTCAATGAACTGAAGAAGGAACTGACCCACCTCAGCCAGAAGGAACTGGTAGACATCATCACGCGCCTGGCGCGATACAAAAAGGAAAACAAAGAACTGATCACCTACCTGCTCTCAGATGTGCATGACGAGCGCGGCTATATCAATAGCGTGAAGGCCTACATAGATGAGGAGATAGATGCCATACCATCTGACTACAATCTGTACTACGCCAAGAAAACCCTGCGCAAAATACTCCGCACGGTCAATAAGTACTGCCGCTACTCCGGTATCAAAACTACTGAGGTAGAGCTGCTGCTGCACTATCTCTACCGGCTGCGCCACTCAGGCATACAGATACAGAAGAGCCAGATACTGACCAATGTGTACGAAGGGCAACTGAAGAAAGTAGCCAAGCTGCTACCCACCCTGCATGAAGACCTCCAATATGACTATGGCCGTCAGCTACTGGCGCTGGAGCTGCCGCACGGCACACAGGGCCTGCTCAGCGCGCTGATGCGGAAGCTACGCTGATGCCTACCAGCGATACGTACTGGTACGGATATACAGGCATTTATACTCTCTTATTTTTGCAGGTAAAGACCCATTCCTCAAAACCCAATAGAACCCCGTCCACCGAAGGCGGGGTTTTTTGTTTGGGAGTTTCCTAATTACTACACAGAGCACACAGAGGGAACTCAGAGTTAAGAAGCAAGAGTCAAGAAGCAAGAGTGAGGAGTCAAGACTGAAACTCGGGGGGTGATCAGATACGAGCTACAGAGGCAATGCATAGTGACAGGTCGCGACCTGTCACTACAGTACACAGGACTATGATCAGGCACAAGCATATGAAACTGTATTATCTTAATACTAACTACTGTTATTTGGTACAGTATATGTGCTACGGATGCCTAAACAACATGCCATGAAAGGCTTCATCTGTCTCACCAATGTCTACCAGGACGCACCCACTGTGGTCAACGTGTCAAATATCAACTACTTCTACCGTCAGGATACCGGTGTGAAACATACCGTGATCATGTGCACCGGCTCGGATCATGGCCTCTCCGTACAGGAGGACTATGACAAGGTGCAGCAGCTCATAGAGCAGGCACTCGGTGATAAACAAAACGATACTCCGAAAACATCCTGATGTATCTTTGATGCATGGCAAAGCAAAGCGCAGGACTATTGCCCTACCGCAGGGTGGGATCTCAGATCGAGGTGCTGCTCGTGCATCCCGGTGGCCCCTTCTGGCAAAAGAAGGATGCCGGTGCCTGGTCTATCGTGAAAGGAGAACTGAATGAAGATGAGGATACACTGGCTGCGGCGCAGCGGGAGTTTCTAGAGGAGACGGGCATCACACCGGTAGGAGAGATGCTGCCGCTCTCACCCGTCCGGCAAAAGAATGGCAAGATAGTATACGCCTGGGCCATAGCGATGGATGTAGACACCACACAGGTGCGCAGCAATAGGATATCAATAGAGTGGCCACCGCGCAGCGGGCGCATGATAGACATACCGGAGATAGACAGAGCGGAGTGGTTTGATATCGCTACTGCGCGAGAGAAGATCATCCCGGCGCAAATAGCACTGCTGGAGGAGTTGAGATTAATACTTGAAAGCGATTAAATAGTTTTCACTAGTTTGACACTACAGGGGTATATGAGGCGCTATTTATTTTTAATTCTGATGAAGCTATACTGCTGCGGCGTGTCGGCGCAAGTGCAGCATATTGCTGATAGCGTATTGTCTATCGATGTACGGATGAG
>JAFDYP010000091.1 GCA_018267355.1 Bacteroidota bacterium | reverse complement strand
ATCTTTGCTTATAGAACTTATGAAATTCCTTTCAGAAATTTCAATTACCTACTATAAAGCTGCAATTGATCGAAGCGACATCTTATATCAAAGAGGCATGCAATATCTTGATGGCTTAGAGGAGCAGAATAAATTAAATTTAAAGTAGAATAAATTTATTCTTCTGCGTCTTCATCATCTCCCTCCTGCCAGCGAACTACCTTATCCAGCTCCAGTAAGTACTCCATGATAGTGGCTACGATCTGATCATTGAAGAAGTAGGCGAAGTTGTGTGTCCAGAAGGATTCATTCCAGATGATGTCGCGGCGGAGCATGAGCTCCTTTATTTCTCCGAAGGAGAGCTTACCGTATTCTTTCTTATCGGATGGTACACGGAGCATCTTCTGACGGGAGGCCAGCAGGATCTGATAGCGCTCAGACTGTTCTTCTGAAAAAGGATAATGCGCTACAAGGAGGTCAAGGAAAAAGTCAGAATGCTCGAGTATAAACTCCAGTATCTCCTGAGACTCGCGGTATTCATCATTGAAAGTGAAATGCTTTCTGTAGAAATCCTGGACCCGGTCATCTATGATGATATCCCTGGTAGTGATAGGGCGTTTGAGTGCGAGTCCTTTCAGCGAGCGGGCCCGGCTCAGGGCTACATAGGTCTGCCCGTGCGCAAAGGCCCCTGCGCCCATATTCAGTACCATCTTGTCAAAGGTCAGTCCCTGGCTTTTGTGTATCGTGATGGCCCACGAGAGTTTGATAGGGAACTGCTCGAAAGTGCCTACCGTCTCAGTCACTATTTTGCGCTCCAGGCGATTCCACTTGTAGACATTGTTATTCCATGTCTCGCGCGTGATCTTGGAGAGGGACGAATCCTCAAAGATGACCTCTATCTCATCTTCTGAGAGCGCATGTATCTTGGCAATGGTGCCATTCACCCATCGTCTTTTATTATCCTTTGCACCTTTTTCGCTGGTCGTATCATTTCTTATGAAAATGATCTGGGCACCTACCTTCAGCTTCAATGTCTCGTCTGTAGGAAATTTATCCTTGCTGAAATCACCGGAAATATTGGCCTTGTAGGTAAACTCCGGCTGCTGGATCGCGTTCAGCTTGCGCTCATTGATATCGCCCGCCAGCTTATTGGTCGTGACGAGTGTCAGTACAAAATCCTGGTCGCGCGGCTCATAGTTTGGATAGACACGTTTATTGACCGGCTCCAGGTCTTCGTTGTCAGCCTCTCCTATCCGTATCTTATTGAGTATATTCTTGAAGTCTTCGTCAGACTGGCGGTGTATCCTGGTAAACTCTACAAACTCAAACCGGGTCATCTGAAAGCTGGGCGCGCTGAAAAAGTAGGGTGTTTTGTACACCTCCTCAAAGATCTGCCACTCGGTCGGGTCATCCGTTTTGACCACGGGCGGCAGCTGAAAGACATCACCTATCAGCACGACCTGCTTGCCACCAAAAGGCTTGAAAGGATCGCCGCCATTCAGCCGCAGGGAGTGATCTATAGCCTCCAGTATATCTGCCCGCACCATAGAGACCTCATCTATCACGAGCATATCCATATTGGCAATGATGGCCCGGCGGGGATTATACTTATGAAAGCGGGTGATCTCCTGATCTCGGGGCAGCAGCGGCCGGAAGGGCAGCATGAAGAGTGAATTGATCGTAGTGCCTCCTACATTGATCGCTGCGATGCCGGTATAGGCTGCTATCACGATATTCTTGCGGGAGTTTTGCGCCAGGAAGTGAAGGAAAGTAGACTTACCGGTACCCGCCTTGCCGGTGATAAAAAAATTGCCGCCGGTATGTTCCAGCTTATTAAAAAGCTCACTGATGAAAGGATCATTGAGATAGCCCTCCGGGATAGTGATATAGCGGTTAAACTGCCCCTTCTCTGCCGGATCAGCAGGAGGCTGCCGCTCTCCGGAGGTTATGGCAGCGATAGCTGTGATATCATCCCGCACGATGCTGAAAGGGTCCGAAACTTTAAACTCGTACTGATTGCGCGGATTGGCGAAGGCGCGAAAGATATGATTGCAATGATGTATAAATGCGGGATCTCGCGTCAGCGTATCAAAGTAAGGCACCAGATCGATCCCGGCCTGATGAAAGATGCTGATACCCTCACTGACTATGACTGTATTGTCAGCCTTGGGGCGGGCACTATAGTCCAGATAAAACTTCTGAAAACCCTTGGAAGCCTCCCCCCGGGACGACACTCCGAAATACAATGTGCGAGCCTTGAAATAGTTGAATCGCGTCTTGCCGTCACGCGTCACAAACCAATCTGAAGAGCGAAACTGCTCCTCCCACTGCGCCAGCAGTTCACCTGCCGTCATATCTGCCACACATTTTTAATACTGGGTAAGGATAACAGTACACTGACGGTCCACGCCGCCTGACACATAGTCTACATTGAAGGTGATACGGCCGAAGCCATTCACAGACTGGTATGTGCCGGTACCGGTCACCTCTGCGACACCGAAATTCTGGTCAGGTATGCCGAGAGTGACACCCTGCTTGCTGGCGTCAGAGTAGATGTCTACCTCTATAGCCTGGCCAAAGAGATTATTGAACCAAAGCT
>JAFDYP010000090.1 GCA_018267355.1 Bacteroidota bacterium | reverse complement strand
GCCGCAGTGACCGTAAAGGCCGAAGCGGGCTGCGTCACCGTGACACTACCTGTCTGCTGGCAGCCATTGGCATCCGTCACGGTATAGCCATAGGTCCCTGCCGCCACATTGACCGGATTGGTACCGCTCAGACCACCGCTCCAGGTCACAGCATTGTATGGTGTAGTACCTCCAGTCTCTGTGAGCGTAATGGTACCGGTGGCCGCCCCATAGCAATTTACATTGGTATGTGCAGCGGTAACGACGAAAGCACTGGACGGCTGCAATATCTTGACAGTATCTATGACCAGACAGCCGTGGGAGTCTGAGTCCGCAAAGTAATAATTGCCTGCGGCCAGATTACTGCGTGTAGTGCCAGTAGCCCCGTCCAGCCACTGCGGTGTAGCATAGGCAGGTGTACCACCCGACTGCGTAAGTGTGATGGTACCAGTACTATTGCCATAGCATGCCACATCCGTATGCGCCTGCGATACCGTAAAAGCCGCTGCAGGCTGCCCTACGGTACCACTGGTCTGAGCGGTACAGCCATTGTTATCTGTGATCGTGACCGTATAGGTGCCAGCAGGCAGGCCGTAATCACCCGCGCCTATGGCTGTAGTACTATTATTCCACTGGTATGTATACGGTGATGCTCCTCCCGATGGACTCACCACAGCACTTCCCGTAGAGTCCCCTCGGCAGTTAGTATTGGTGATCGCTACCGTACCTGGCACGATAGCCGGCTGACCTGTCACATTGCCGGTGGCTGTAGCAGTACATCCCAGATTATCTGTGATGGTCACCGTCACAGATCCCGGGCTCAAACCCGAAGCGGTAGGCGAGTTGGTCTGACCCGATGCACTCCAGCTATAGTTATACGGTGAGTTGCCATTTGCCGTGACCGAAGCCACCGCGGATCCGTTATTGAGGTAGGAGCAGGTTGTATTGGTGGTAGTCATACTAGCCACCATAGCTGCACCTGGCTGATTGACAGTGACCGTACCTGTGAATACCTGACCACCGGCATCGCTATAGTGGTAGGTGTACGCACCGGCAGGCAGGTTGCTCACCGTAGCACCAGTTCCCACGTTAGCACCGCCACTATTTGTCCAGTATATACTCGGACTGGTACCACCTGTTATTGTTGCCGTGACAGACCCTGTACTCTGGCCATAGCAGTTTACATTGGTACTAGAGGTAGAAACGGAGTATCCGCATGGCAGGCTATTTACCGTTTCTCTATAAGTAAGCAGTGCGCTACAGCCATTGGCATCGTGAAAGTTAGCCACATATATCGCTGCGGGCACATTGTTACGTACATAAGGGCCGCTACCACTGCCGGTAGCAGCTACCCCATTCCAGACTACCCCGGTGTATGGCTGGGTACCTCCCGATATGGTTATGCTTACAGAGCCATTATTAGATCCGCATGATGCATCGGTATGAGAGGTAGTGGCTGTGATAGCCGAGGGTTGCGTGATATTATATGTAGCAGTCGCGCTGCATATACCATCCGACACGGTGACATTATATGTCCCGGCAGTGACACCGGCTACGTTACTGGTTGAGTTGCCATTACTCCAAGTATAGTGATATCCTCCCAGCCCGGCAGAGGTACCAAAACCGCCTGAAGTCGCCACTGATATATTTCCGGTAGCGTCACCGTTACAGGCAGGATTTGAAAGAGTGGGCGTCAGGGTGATAGGAGCAGCCAGGACCACAGCATGAGAGTAAGACTCAGTGCAACCTGAGATGTCGGTGATGGTCAGGGTCACAGTGTATGTACCAGGAGCCGAATAGGTATGCGTAGGATTCTGGAGCGATGAGGTATTGGCCGCACCTGATGATGGTTCGCCAAAATTCCAGGCCCAGCTTTGTACCGAGCCCGCATTTGTGGTAGAAATATCATGAAACTGGAAAGTAGAGTTGCAGGATTGGTAGTTATTGCCGGCTGTCCAGTTTGAGATAGAAGTGACGCAGAAACGCTGGTCGTTATTGCCACCTCCCGTACTGCCGCTCCAGCCCCAGTTTACCACCGGATTTCCGCCAAAAAAGTTATTGATGATATTGCCTGTATAAGAAAGCCTCAGAACGCCATCAAAGTATACTGAATAGGTCTGGGTATTTACATTCCAGATGATCTCCGTAGTATGCCAGTTGCAATCGTCAATATTGCTTTGGCTGGTCAGAGCAGAGACCGGGCCTGCCACATTATGATTGACGCTGCCATTACTTTCAAATGCTATGTGGTCATAAGAAGGATCCTGGGAGTTTTGCCAGGTATCATATTCTATCGCCAGTGAATTACCGGAAAGGCCGGCGTAACCCAGACCTCCGCCCTGAGAACCGATACCGGTAATATTATTGGTCAGGATAAATACGATGCCATCGGCCCCGCTGGATCCGTTGCACCCCAGAAATACGTTGAAAACGTAGTCAAATGAGTTATTAAGATTAATGGTATTGTTTTGATATACACCGCCTCCTTGATTATTGACAGCCGGAGTGAGCCTATAGCAATTACAGCCCCCGTACACGGTGGCGTCATTTAGTATTGTATAATTCTGTGCAGCGAGTCGCCCTGAAAAAAAAGTGGTAAATAGCACGCAAACACTTAAAACAAGTAAATGTTTAAATGACATATATGAGTGGGTGTTAAAGAGTAAACAATAACGAGTTTCTAAATATAACCAATAAAAATCATCTCTTCGTGTGAATAAAGGCATTAACACATAAAAAAATCCACATACACGCGGTGGCGGATTCATTAGTTAGACGCAAAAGAGAACTACCACGTT
>JAFDYP010000008.1 GCA_018267355.1 Bacteroidota bacterium | reverse complement strand
TATCTTGTCGTATTCAACATGATACCATGAAAACGATCCTATACCTCGCCTTTATCCAGCTTGCTTTCCTGCCATCCGGCAGAAACCTGAAACTGCAGTCAGAGCTGGTGCAAATGCGCGCAGCCGATCAGAAGATCCTCCTTGATCAAATGAAAGCCAATCAGCCCCAGGCACTACCTGATACCATGCAAAGAGAATATAGTACCAGACTCTGGCAGATATTCCGCACCTATGGCTATCCGGATTATGATCTTGTAGATACCGCGGGCGCTGATGCTTTCTATCTACTCGTGCAGCATCAGAAGAATGATACAGTTTTGCAAAAAGCAGTACTAGGTGCTATGCGCGAGAAGGTAAAACAAGGAAAAGCCTCTCCGCAAAATATGGCTTATTTGACTGACCGCATGTTATACGACACAGGTCATCTGCAAATTTATGGCACACAGTATACGCAAGACTCTATGGGTACGTATATACCTCTGCCACTAGCATATCCTGACCGCGTAGACTCGCTCCGCCACACTGTCGGATTAGCGCCGATTGCAGAATACATTCAGATGATAAATTCGCTGACTATAGACTCAGCGGGCAATATTTACTACGGTAAGAAAAAAACTACTGGCCAAAAGTAATGTCTCTTGCATAGCGATGAAACGGCTAAAATCACCTCAGTGACCCGCTGCTATGAGAGGTAGGATGCCGCTGATAGTTATTCTTATGCACCGCCAGCCGCTTCCAGTCGCCATAGGCAAAGATGAAGCCGGCATTGAAGAAGAACTCCGGCGCAGCAGGTGTGAGGCCAGCCCCTATAGAGAGGTCTAGTTGAAGGTGTTTGGTAAGCTGCCTGTTCACACCTACGTCCAGGCGCATATCGGCCTGGCCGCCACTCTCGGGCTGCAGCAGGTAGGCATCTGCATAGACCGAGCTGAGCGGGGTGAAATCATATTCCATATTCAGCGCCGTCAGGTAGCCCCGCTGGAAGTTGTCGGCATCCCACTGCATACCGAGGTCATACTCGAAGCTCAGGTGCTGCGTGATATTCTGCTCCGCAGAAAAGAGCAGCAGCGGCGCCCAATAGGTCTGCCGCATAGACTCGCTGGCCGCATGAGGCACGGTGACACTGGCTGTAAAGGCCACTGCAGGGCGGAACTTCTTAGGCTTGCAGAGTTGGAGCTTCAGTCCGGGTTGCAAGGGTGCGAGACCTGTCTGTGCGGTCCAGTGAGCACGGTCATTCACGGAGTTGACCTGCACGTTTACCCGCAGCTCCAGCACATCTATGATGCCATAGCGGATCAGCATATTGGGATAGGAGGTCGTCAGCAGCCCATTATTGGCCTGAAAGCCGAGATAGGTTTCTAGCTGCAAAGTATTATGCGCGCTGAAAAAGTTGAAGGAATGACGTATCCTGTTGGTCCTGCCAAAACGGGCAGAAGCAGTCAAAGCGCTACACAGGAAAAGGAGGCAGAGCACCTGCCGTACGCATTTCATGAGGAAGATTAAATGATTAAAGCAGACCCTTTTCCCTCCTTTCGCGCGATGATATCGCGTGACCGCTGGTTTGGCTTTTGCAACGCCTCACTCACTCAGCAGCTCGTCCATCGCCTTTGCCACCATATCAGCATTAGGCAGCAGGGCGCGCTCGAGATTCTCATTGAGCGGGATAGCAGGCACATTCTTAGAGCCGATGATACGCACGGGGGCATCGAGATGACGGAAGTACTGCGAGGCGATGCGCCCCGCCAGCGCCTCGGCAAAGGAATGTGTCACCGTCTCCTCCGTGAGCACCATCACTTTACCATGCTTGCGCACAGCAGCTTCGATGGCCTCTTCGTCGAGAGGATTTAGCGTGCGAAGATCGATGATCTCTATCTGGCCTTCGTGTTGCTTCGCTGCATTCATAGCCCAGTGCACACCCATGCCGTAGGTGATCACAGCCATTGACTCCCCATTGGCAGTCTTGTCCTCATCGGCAGCCAGCGCGATACGGGCCTTGCCCAAAGGGATGATATAGTCATCATCAGGCTCCACGGTCTTGGCCGCATCGGTGCCTTTCACTTTACTCCAGTATAGCCCCTTATGTTCAAACAGCACCACCGGATTAGGATCATAGTAGGAAGCCTTCAGCAAGCCTTTCATATCAGCAGCATTGGACGGATACACCACCTTCACGCCCTTCAGTTGCAGCACCACGCTTTCTACACTCGAAGAGTGATACGGCCCGCCACTACCATAAGCACCTATCGGCACACGCAGCAGCATCTGTACAGGCCATTTGCCGGCACTCAGGTAGCACGAGCGCGACACCTCTGTGAAGAGCTGATTGATACCCGGGAATATATAGTCTGCAAACTGCACCTCTACGATCGGCTTGCAGCCGGCGGCGCTCATACCTGTAGTACTGCCTACGATGTAGGCCTCCATGATCGGTGTATTGAAGACGCGCTGATCGCCATATTTCTTAGCCAGCAGTGCCGCTTCGCGGAAAACACCGCCCAGCTCACCACCCACATCCTGCCCATACAGCAGCGCCTCGGGGTGTTTACGGAGTATTTCATCCACAGCATGCAAAGCCGCATCTACCATGACCACTGTCTGCCCACCTGCGGGCTGGCGCTCACCACGCTCCTCCGTGACAGGCGTCTCTGCAAAGATATGATCCATCAGGTCCTCCGCTGTAGGGTCCGGCTCCGCCACCGCTCTCTCAAACTCGGCAGCGACGTAGTTCTTTATCTCCGCCTCTATCGCATCTATGTCCTCCTTGCCGGCTATGCGATTATCCTTGATCTGCTGGCGCAGTACCGGATACGGGTCGCGTGCAGCATCGCTCTCCAGGTTTTCCTTTGGCCTATACCATTCCTTGCGTACGCCGGAGGTATGATGATTGAGGAGCGGCACCTTGACATGCACGAGGTAGGGCTTGCGGTCTTTGCGCACCAGCGATATCACCTTGTCCATCGTATCATAGCACTCGTTGAAGTCCGTACCATTGATGGAGATCACGCGCAGTCCTTTGAAGCCCTTGGCATACTCATCGGCATCCATACGGCGTATCTCAGAGGAGTGCGCAGAGATGTCCCACTCATTGTCCTGCACCAGGTAGATGATAGGGTACTCATGCAGCGCCGCCATCTGCAGGGCCTCAGCCACCTCGCCCTCTGTCACAGACGCATCGCCGAGCGAGCAGAGCACGATAGGCTCCTCCCCTCTTTTATACGCTACTATATTGCGGTCTTCTTTGTATTGCAATCCCTGCGCAGTGCCGGTAGCTGGTATGGCCTGCATACCTGTGGCAGAGGACTGGTGCGGTATCTTAGGCAGGTCTTCCCGGTTGCTGCTAGGGTGCGAGTAGTAGGTACGACCTGCAGAGAAGTAGTCGGTCTTCTTGGCCAGCAACTGCAGCATCAGCTCAGACGGCGTGAAGCCCATACCAAGCAGCATCGCATCATCACGATAGTAGGGGAAAGCAAAGTCCTGCGCCCGCAGCAGGAAGCCCGCAGCGAGCTGTATCGCCTCGTGCCCCCGTGAGGTGGCATGTACATATTTCGCACAGATGTCCTTGCGCTCCTCATATAGCTCTGCCATACTCTTGGCGGTAGCCATCAGGCGAAAGGCCCTTAGCAGTATCTCATTGGATGGTCTCACACTGTATACTTATGGCGCAAAGAAGCAAACTTTTTTGACGTAAACTAAATCTGCAGCCCATGCATAACCCACTACTTTTTCGCGGTTGTTTTATAGCGCTTTAGACGAGGCACTAAGACAAAAAAGCCGCTACGGGTGCAGCGGCTTTCAGAGTCTATGGATCGGGTTGGTTATTTCTTGAGGATGTCTATCTCCACGCGCCTGTTGAGTGCGCGGCCTTCTTCGGTATTATTGTCCGCTATCGGAGCACGCTTGCCGTAGCCCTTAGCCTCTACACGGCTCGGATCTACGCCCTTCTTGATCAGGTAGTCTGCTACGTGACGGGCGCGGCGCTCAGACAGCCACATATTGTAGGCATCAGATGCTATGAAGTCTGTATGGCCGAGTACACGCACCTTCATCTCCGGCGATGCTTTGAGCATGGCAGCCAGTTTGTCCAGCTGTACATAGGACTCCTGCTTCACATAGCTGCTATTGGTCTCAAAGTATACCTTGTCCAGCTTGATGATATCACCAGCCTTGACCCTGGCCTTCTCCTCCTCACTCAGGTCAGAGAAGCTGCTTGGTTTGATATTGGCGATACGCTTGCGGTAGTCGTCCATCTCGCCTTCCAGCGAGTCTACCTTCACCTCCAGCTTCTGTATCTTCTGCTCTTGCTGTTGGTTTACTTGTTTCACTTCTTCTACCTGTTTGGCCAGTGTATCGTTAGCCTGCTGCAGGCTGTCCAGGCGCGCCTGTATCACAGTGTCTGTCTTGGCTACTTCTTCTACCTTCTTCTCCACCTTGTCCAGGCGCTTCTCGTTCTTCTCGGCCTTCTTGATCCATTTGTCAAAGTTGATACCGAGGATCACCTCATGCGTACCCTGCGTATTGCCATAGGTCACAGAGTTCTTGGCCATAGCCAGCGGATACTCATATGTATAGCCGAGGGTCACGCACTGTGCGATACGCACCGCACCTGTGAAGCTCATGCCATAGTCCTGACGGTAGCCTACACCGAGATAGAGGAACCGCTTATAGTTGGCCATTACATTGCCCTCCAGCTGGTAGAGCTTTGACACGCTACCCTTGCGGAACATGACAGACGGCTCGAGGTTCCACTTTTCATTCTTGAAGCTGAACTCGTAGCTGACCTGAGCCATATAGTGACGCAGCGCTTCAAAACTTCCGCTCTTGGTTTGCTCTGACAGTACCACATTGGTCTGTACTACGTGTGGCACAGAGAAGCCGATCGTGAGCTTCTTCTTCCACTGGTAGGCTATACCCACATTCATGTCAAAGCCGATACCTGAGCGTGTATTGGTCAGCAGGTTGATATCATTAGGGTCATTAGCCACGGCGTTGTTATAGTCCACGTGGGTATTGAGTATACCACCTGAGAGGCCTATAGAGAGGCTATGGTTCTTTGCCAGCTTGATCTTCTGTGCGTAGTATACCTGGGCACTTACATTGCTGATGATGCTCGTGACATCATTATAGACATTGAAGCCTATGTTGCTCTGCTCCTTCCACAGACTCACCTCGCCCATGCCGCCCATAGTGAGCGGATGGCCCGGCAGCCCTGTCCACTGGTCGCGAAAGTACCCGTAGGCATTTGTACTGCCATTGTAGCCTGTCAGCGCAGGATTATTCAGCATGCGCATGAAGTAGGTGCTGCTGCTCAGTGGTATCTGCTGCGCCATCACTGATGAGGCCGCCATACATGCTACAAGGGCTGCTATGAGTTTATTCTTCATAAAAGATATTTAT
>JAFDYP010000089.1 GCA_018267355.1 Bacteroidota bacterium | reverse complement strand
CTGCTCATGTGGTCTACATCCTTGTCGTCTATCTTGGTGATGACACGGTAAAAGTAGACGCCATTTGCCAGCTTGTCTCCATACTCATCGCGGCCATCCCAGTAGTAGTCGGTCTTGTTTACGCCTACGTGTATATTGCCCAGCTCGGCGCGCTGTATCTCTTTGACCACGTGGCCTGTCACGGTCATGATCTGGATCTTCATATAGTCCGGCACCTCACTGCCTGTGAGGGTAAATACAAACTGAGTGCGCGTGGAGAACGGATTAGGATAGTTCAGCACATTTGTGATCATGGATTTAGTGATCACGTTGAAGGATATTTTGTAGTCATAGTGTACACCGTTGACCGAGGTGCCTTCATACCTGTTTTGTGAGTTGCTGGAGTAATTGCCGCTCACGTCTCTATCTCTCACCAGCAGGTCGTAGACGCCATCCTGCAGGAAGGAGGGCTTGAACTCTATCCGTGCGGTATTATTCTGGGCTATATTGCCTGTGGCCGGGTAGAATGACAGGATGTTATTGTCATAAGGTATCAGTGTAGGCACGGTCTGGCCCGGGTACCTGATGTATACCTGCGCTAGAGCGGTATCATTCAGCGCGAGGGTCTTATTCTCATCCTTCATCTGGATCAGGATCTGCGGCCTGGCAGATACGAGGTCATTATTCATGATGCGACGCCCGTCAAAGGTCACATCGAGCAGCGGGTTGACCTTGTCTGATATGCCGTTGATATTATTGATGATCGCATAGTTATTGAAGTGGTACTGCTCCGGCTGGTGCAGGGCATCTACCGGGTTGGCCTCTATGGTGAGCTGGTCCTGGCCTATGAGCCGCGAGTCACTCATAGGATAGGCGAATTTTAATATCTGGGTCTGTGCTGCGCGCAGCGAGTCGCTCTTGACTATCACCGCCGGTATCAGCCCTCCCTGCCCCTTGAGGGTATAGCTGGTGCGCATGCTATCCATAGATATCTCAGAGACATTCTCCAGTGCTATCTCCACTTTCAGGCTATCTCCGGTATTGAAGGTATCCTTATTCATCACGAAGTGAGCGGCAGGATTGATAGCCGCCTCGGGCACCTTCTTGTACAGCACCCTCCAGTAGTAGAGCTGGGATGGGGTGTGCCTCAGGGAGTCATCCGTATTCAGCTTGAGGCGGATATATGGAAACTGGGCAGCGCTGATAAAGTTGATAGCCGTATCCAGTGCCTCTGTGGTATAGAGGCGCGTAGAGAGGCCGTTATTGCTCACTCCTATGATGTCTACAGACTGGTGATCGTTGGTCGGGTTTTCCAGCGGATTGTGCCGCCAGTGAAAGGAGCCCCAATCCAGCGCCGGGCCTATCAGCGGCGATGCGAAGCTGCCACGCGGCCAGAGTACGCCAAAATTGTAATCAGCCTCGAGAAGATGATTAAAATCCGCACCAAAATATTGAGCACTGACGGATGGCTTTCCTTTTTGAGTAAAGAATATATATGGCCCGGCAGGGCGAGCTCCGGACCTGAGCAGTCTCAAACCAGTAGCCCCCATGGCCGCAAGGCGATTGATAAGATTAGTATCCATGGTGGCCCACGCAGGCCTATTTACCGAGTAAAATCCAACTATGGATCCGTCAGGTATACTATCCAGAAAGTTAGTAATGATGGCTGTCCACGTCGCACCATGAAGTGTAGAGGGCGGTGTGCCTGCTAGATTGAAGTCAAACCCGTTTATAGGCATCTGACTGCAATTAAATTCTCCAAAACTGCCCACAGTACCGCCAGCCGGTATGCTCTGGCGAGGGATCCCGGTGGTGGTATCAATGACAAAGAATGTCAACCCGCCAGGCGATGTAGCATACGAACAGCCTCCCTGATTATAGCGGAATTGCGTGACACTATTATAGTCCCAGCGCACATCTGAAAATGGGATCGGGCCGCCCACAGCATTGGTCCATACTGACTCTACATGTATGCTATTGATATTGGGTACAAACTTAAACTCCCTATCGGGACCGAGATAAACATTGTCCTGATAGTTGTCATGGCCGTATTGATAATAGTGAGATTGGTTCCAGCCGGGATATTCATTCTGTATATAGACGAATGAGCTATTGTGCCAACGGTAGCCTATGGTATCATTGATAGAGTCACGGCTCACGCGCCAATAGTAGACCGTACTATCCTTAAACTGGAACGGCACAGCCCAGTGCAGCACGCCGCCGCCCTGGTAGATATTGGCCTGTGCTATAGGATGGCGGAAGGTCTCTGCTGTGTCTATCTGTATCTTATAGTTGCGCGGTGCGGCAAAGGGGTCTACGGTAGAGGCCTTCAGCGTGACATGCTGATCGGGCACGATAGCAAACTCATACGGATAGACCGGTATGATATCATCCGACTGTATGGCAAAACTAAAGTTGAGGTTATCGCCATTATTGGTCTCAGACATCTCGTCTATGCGATGTTCGCTTTCTACATAGACGGTAAAAGTGTTTTGGCCGTAGCCGGTAGTGAGCGTGGGAAAGGTGGCGATCCTGACACTGAAGGTATCCATGTAGTATGGTGCCTTGACCTTCCAGGTATATACCTCCGTGGTATCCGGCAGCGGCCTCGACGGTGTAGGATAGGTGCGGGTCAGCCTGATCTGTATAGAGTCTTTGATCGCCTTGCCGAGGTTGGCTACGATCACTTTAGCCTCAAAGGTATCTACGTTGGCATTGACCACCGGCGGGTCAAAGTAGAGTGAGTTCTGGTCTATCTCGTAGTCGGGTTTGGGATACTGATTGAGTGTCAGAGCCGGGTCTCCATGCAGCGTCATCTCATAGGCTACGAGCAGCGCGAGGTCCTCTCCGCCATAGTTGACATCTATCGAGTCCTGCGCGTAGCGTAGCGCCTGGCCCCACGGCATGGTGTAGCCATTGCGGCAGAGGTACTGATACACATAGGTGCCGTACTCATACAGCTCCAGCGAGGTCGAGGTCTTGGCAGTAGCGGTGAAGGCTACGGCACACTTGCCAGGTGTGAGTACTGACGACTGGCTGAAGGTAGGTATATAGCTGGTGGTACCTGTGTATGATATATCAGAGATATCTCCTGACTGGCAGCCATTGGAGTAGATGATCGGCATCTTGTCATAGTTGGTCCAGTTGACCGGATTGTCTACGCTGATGTCAAAGGCCGTACCCGCAGCATGGCCAAAGAAGGTCATGAGCGATACCCCGCTGTCTATACTAGCGCGGATGATATCTGCAGATGAGTTGTCTATGGGCTGTGAGGTGGTCTTGTAGATGGTCTGCGTGCGTGCGCCCCAGAGGGTATCGGCGGCTATATTGGCATAGTCGCCCAGATAGGAGGCAAATGCCTGCTGCTCATATATATCAGAGCCTCCGGAGAAATGCATATTATGCTTCATCCATAGCTTTTGTGCCTTGGTCTGGTAGGGATCTCCGGCCTGCGCCTGCACTGATTCATATTGGCGCACCTTGTCCAGATAGTGTGTCACATCTGATGGCTGCGTAGCTGCCAGGCGGCCTATGGCCACGAGGGGATGGTTGCTCCCCCTGCGGCAGGTGAGCAGGATATCTGATGGACCGGAGCCAAAAGGAGTGATCAGGTCATGATCATAGGCATAGGCTATGCTCCGCACATCGTCATACTCGCGCCCTTTGCCTACCAAGAATACATACTCAGGCTTGCGCGACCACCTGTCTACTGCATATTCTATGAAATTGCGCGTGGCCAGGGGCGTCTTTTGCACGCCATAGCCAAACTGATTGATGATCTGGTCTATGTCATATATCTCCGTGGTGTACTTGCTGCTGCGGTAGCTACGGTAGTCCTCTACCCTGTCTACACCTGAGCTATCGTGCCTGAGTGATGTATGAGTGATGATCACAAAAGAACTCTGCAACTGCCTGTAGTCCTGAAAGGTGATCGTATCCATACGTGATATGGTAGTGTAGGTAGTAGCAGCATCTGTGCGGAAGAACAGCTCACGCTCTCCGCCTGCTGCTGGCAGGACAAATTTCTTGGGCAGGACAGCAGGTGCATCAGTGCTGCGGATGATATACCCATTAGTAATATCATAGAGCAAAGGCTGTGCGGCAGTGGTCGTGACATTGCTCACCCGAAAGTAGCGCTGCCCGCTACCGTCAGCCATGCGCCAGTAAAACTGGTTGACACCGCCAAAGTCGTACCTGCGCGGATAGTAGACAAATAAGTTGATCAGGAGGGTTTGCTGTGAACTAACGCCACAAAGTTCCTGAAATGGGACTGTATTGCTAGCGGCGAGCATACTGAGTGGCAGTGTATCTCTGAAACCATGATGACTAAACCCGCCGCCTGTGTTATCAAAAGTAAAAGAATTGATCGTGGTGGTCACAGAGTTTGCTATCCACTTGATGGTGATACAGTGATTCTCGTAGGATCGTGTGAAGAGGTTGCCGGTGACGATAGCAGGCGGTCCGGCAGTATAGATCGCCGGCAAGGCCACCGGCAGGTTCTGAGGAGAGTTGCTGGTATTGACCCAGCCGCCGCCCCAGGCCTCATCCTGATCATAGGTAGATTTGTAGAGGTAGTCCGGCGCGCCAAAGAGGGTCCCTACTGCAAACTTGGCACCAGAGCCCGGCGCTGTGGACGTAGGTCCGTAAAACCAATAAAACGGATGGATGAAGTATTGCTCCTCTGTCAGAGAGGGAATAGATGCTGTATCATTATTGATAAACTGGAAGCGCCTGTTGCCGCCGCCCGTCTTGGTCGTGAGGTAGTAGATAGACGTATCAGAGAAGAGGCTGTACATCGTGTGGTCCTGCATACCGGGCGCATAGAGATTTGAGTCTACATCGCCATAGTTCCTCTTGCCATAAAACTCGATGTAGCTCGTACTGTCCAGCGCGCCGCTGCCATTGGTAGCGACGTAGATAGGTACCTGGGCACCATTGTGATAGAGGGCGAGGTCAGCAGGGTTGATACTGCTCAGGCCCTGGACGTTGTTATTCAGCGTGGTGTATGGTATGCGGTAGATGCCATCTGCCTTGACCTTGACCTTATAGTAAATATGGCCAGGCGTATAGTCTATCCACTCATTGCCATAGAGCCCTACGTGCTGTGCACCGGCTATGAGACAGAGACTGAGGCTGAGTATGGTGATGTAAAGTTTGCGCATAGGCTATGCTTATTGCACGGTCACTTCCGGCGTTTTCTTTTTGATATTGATGTCCAGTCGCAGTGATATCACATGCGAGTAGAGTCCGTTATTCTGAGAGCTACCCTGTATGGCGGTCAGGTTGGTCAGGGTGTAGTCTATGGCTATCACCTTGATACGTACACCGGCACCGATGCTCGGAGATACGCTGTAGTTATGCTTGCCATTCTCTGCGTAGTAGCGCTGTATGTTTGAGACGCCCACGCGGATATAGCCTATGCGGGCATAGTTCATCTCCAGGCCGGCTGCCAGATCGAGGCTGATAGGCTTGCCGGGCAGGAGCACATTGCGGCGGCCATCTGTGGTCAGTATGAGGTCTACCTCCGGCAGGATGAAAAACTTGTCTTTGATATTGACCTCATAGGCCCCGGCTATATTGATGGTAGGCGCGGCATACTCTATGGAGTTCTTAGGTATCTCGTTTGAGTCCTGCAGGAGCACCTGCTTCTGCGCGTCTGTGAGCGTAAACTGCCATGCATCAAATGTGGTGGTGATATCGCGCAGCATCACACCTGCCCTCCAGCCCTTGTGGCGGTACTGCAGCCCGAGATCTATGCCAAAGCCCGTACCATGACCAAAAGGCCCGAGTGAGCGGTAGATCACCTTGGCTGTGCCACCTGCAGTCAGGCCCGGTATCTTGTCAAATTTCTGCGCGTAGTGCAGCATAAAGGCATAGTCTGCAGTAGAGAAGGAAGTGATCTTGCTATAGTCAGGTGTGCCGTCAGGCCCGTAGAGGAAGAGCGTATTGGGGATATCATCCACGCCAAAGCGGAAGAAGGAAAAGCCGAGCACACGCTTGTGATCATTGAAAGGCACGGCGAAAGAACCGTAGTCGTACTTCGCTATACCGGCAAAATACTCAGAGTGCATCAGGCCTACCTGAAAGCTATTGGGGATATTGGCGAGGCCGGCGGGATTGTAGTAGCCGGAGTAGACATCCTCGGTAGAGGCTGCCTGCGCATTACCCATGCCGAGGCCGCGGGCACCTACACCGATATTGAGGAAGTCATTGGTATACTTCCTGATCTCGCCCTGCGCAAAGGCCTGCGAGATGGTGGTCACTAAGAGTAAGGCAAGTACTATTTTTCTCATACAGGGTTTCGTGGTCCTATTCTTCATTATTTTACTTCCAGTAGTTTATGCCAGCTATAACGCATTTCACCTTCGATATTGTGGAGCGCGCCGAGTAATTTTACCCGGTCTGCCTCTGTGAAATCCACACCTATAGCTCGTTTCGTGGTCCGCACCAGGCCCTCAGCAGCGCCATCCGTATGGTCAAAGTACTGCAGGAACCTGATCTCCCTAAACCTATCAAACGCCAGCAGGGTCCTTGTGACCTGAGTGTCAGGCATGATATAGTTTAAATATACGCCCAATTTATCTCTTTCTACTG
>JAFDYP010000088.1 GCA_018267355.1 Bacteroidota bacterium | reverse complement strand
TACATGGGAGGCTTTGCTATTTTATATCACCACCAAAGCCTGCCTGCCTTTTACCTTTTCCACCCATTATCCACAGACAACGAACAAAGTTGGGGTTTACAAGTGGAGAAGAAGGAAAAGCCTTTGCCCTGCATGGGTTATATTTGTGAGAAGTATGAGTATTCAGTTGACTTATTATGGCCATTCGTGTTTTAGCATGAATATCAGTGGCAAGGTGCTGCTTTTTGACCCCTTCATCACGGGCAATGAGCTGGCCAGTCACATAGATATCCACAGTCTCATGGCCGACTATATCCTTATCTCCCATGGGCATAGTGACCACACGGGAGATGCGCTGACCATTGCTAAAAATACAGGAGCCAAGATCATCTCCAGCTATGAGATAGTGACCTGGTTTGCAAAACAAGGACTGACCAATGGGCACCCTATGAATACCGGCGGGCGGTTTGCCTTTGATTTTGGCGCTGTGAAATGTGTGAACGCCGTACACTCCAGCCAGCTGCCTGATGGCAGCTATGGTGCCAACCCTATGGGCTTTGTGATAGAATATGCCGGCGGAGCCGTCTATTACTCAGGCGATACGGCCCTGACCATGGACATGAAGCTCATACCCATGATGTGCCCGCAGCTCACGCTGGCTGTGCTACCTATTGGAGACAATTTCACCATGGGTGTGGCAGATGCGGTGCTGGCCAGTGATTTTGTAGACTGCTATAATGTACTAGGAGTACACTATGATACGTTTGGATGGATAAAGATGGATCACGACAAGGCAAGGCAGGCATTCTCTGACAAGGGAAAGACCCTGCACCTCATGACCATCGGAGAAACACGTGAATTTTAAGTAAAGGAGTAGATATGGATAATACAAAAAAGCCACGCCTGCAGAAGGTGATCACCCTGGCCAACCAGAAAGGCGGGGTAGGCAAAACCACGAGCGCTATCAATATATCCGCCTGCCTGGCAGTGCTGGAGTACAAGGTGCTGCTCATAGACGCCGACCCGCAGGCCAATGCGACCTCCGGGGTAGGATTTGACCCGAGAGCTATCAAGACCAGCCTCTACGAGTGCCTGGTCAATGAGATAAAGCCACAGGATATCATACTGGAGACCGAGACGCCAAACCTCTACCTCCTCCCCTCTCACCTCGACCTCGTGGGTGCAGAGATAGAGCTGATCAACCAGCCTAACCGAGAGAAGATATTCAAGCAGATGCTGGAGGATGTCAAAAAGGAGTATGACTTTATCATCATAGACTGCTCTCCGTCTCTGGGCCTCATCACAGTCAATGCACTGACCGCATCAGACTCTGTGATCATCCCTGTGCAGTGTGAGTACTTTGCACTGGAGGGACTGGGCAAGCTCCTCAATACGATCAAGATCGTACAGACCCGCCTCAATCCTGAGCTGGAGATAGAGGGTATCCTGCTCACTATGTATGATCCGCGCCTGCGCCTGAGCAATCAGGTAGTGGATGAGATCAAGAAGCACTTTGAGAATATCGTGTATGACACCATCATACACCGCAATACACGCCTGGGCGAGGCTCCCAGCTTTGGCAAGCCGGCCATCATGTATGACGCAGAAAGCAAAGGCTCTGTAAACTATATGAACCTCGTGCGTGAAATTTTGCAAAGAAACAATGCCACCAATATACCTGACGAACAGAAAGAGCTAAATTTGATAGATAATGATTGATAAGAAGAAGGGAGGACTGGGCCGCGGCCTCGGCGCGCTGCTCACTGACGATAAAGCCTCTGCCACCAAACATACAGAAGTAGGTACCACCTCTATAGCCAATCAGGCCGGGGTGGTGATATATATACCACTGGCCCAGATCGAGGTCAATCCTTTCCAGCCACGCTCTACCTTTGATACGGAGAGCCTCGAGGAGCTGGCAGACTCTATCCGCATACACGGCGTGATACAGCCTATCACTGTACGCAAGATAGAAGGCAACAAATACCAGCTCATAGCCGGTGAGCGCCGCCTGCGTGCGTCCAAGCTGGCAGGCCGCACCGACATACCTGCATATGTACGCCTGGCCTCTGACCAGGAGTCTATAGAGATAGCCCTGATAGAAAACATACAGCGCGAAGACCTCAATCCGCTCGAAATAGCCATCAACTACAAGCGCCTGATGGATGAGTGCGACCTGACCCAGGACAAGCTCTCTGAGCGCCTGGGCAAGAACCGCAGTACCGTGACCAACTTCATACGCCTGCTGAAGCTACCACCGGATATACAGGCTGCTGTACGTGACAATAGGATCACCATGGGCCATGCCAAGGCCCTGCTCGCTATAGACCACCTCCCTACCCTGCTCAGCGCCTTCAAGGAGACTGTAGAGAAGGGCCTGAGCGTGCGCCAGACAGAGGAGCTCGTGAGAGGCATCAATCTGGAGACACCTAGCCAGCCTAGTGCGCGTGAGGCCGCCGACAGGCGCTCCTCAGAGGGCGATATCTTCCTGCGCAAACTGCAGGACCAGATCAGCTCCTCTCTGGGCACACGCGTCTCTATCATCCGCACAAAGGAGGGCAAGGGTGAGATCGCCATCAAGTTCTATAATGATACCGACCTGGAGCGCCTCGTGGAGCTGCTGACAGACTGATGTATGCTCATCGCATAATATTCATATTCCTCTTTCTGCTCCTCGCACATCTAGCCGGGGCGCAGGCGCAGGGCTATGCAGATTCCGCCGGTATATACTCCAAGGACACCGTACAGCATCAGACCACAGAAGAGTTTGATATCAATGGCAAAAAAGTCATTACGGATACT
This sequence comes from Bacteroidota bacterium, assembly GCA_018267355.1. Lineage (GTDB taxonomy): Bacteria > Bacteroidota > Bacteroidia > Chitinophagales > LD1 > UBA1941. Next base: position 286 of record JAFDYP010000088.1, on the reverse strand, counting down.
ACTGTAGCCTTTAGCACAGATAAGGTAGTGCCGGGCAAGGACACCGTACCGGTGGTCAAGAAGCACAGCCCGGTCAAGGCCGTATGGATGTCTGCTGTGCTACCGGGTCTCGGCCAGGCCTACAATAAAAAATACTGGAAGATCCCCATCATCTATGCCGGGCTGGGCGGCCTGGGGTACTGGATATATTTTGAGAGTCATGAGTTTACCCTTGCGCGTAGTGCCTATCGTACTGCGGTACGCAGTACTACGGGCACAGCAGTCTATAAAGGAACTGAACTGAACT
>JAFDYP010000087.1 GCA_018267355.1 Bacteroidota bacterium | reverse complement strand
TCTATGTATGTCTGTTTCAGCCAAACCTACATGAAATTTGGTTAAAAAACATAGCTGAGATACAGAGTGTCAGTACTGCGTGGATATTTTGTGGGTGGGGTTATTTTGCTCCGGCCATCAGGCCTCTCTCCGCTGCATCGAGATTGATACGCGCAAAGCGTGACTGCGGGTCCAGTTTCAGTGCTTTCTGCGCAGCAGCAGCGGCGTCTGCATATTTGCCCAGCTTATTACTGGCGGCGGCCAGATTGTTGTAGCCTTCGGCAAAATCTGGTTTCAGCGCCAGTGCCTTTTGGGCATTGTCTATGCAGTCCTGATAGCGCCCCTCCCGGTACGCCTGACCCGATAGATTGAGGTAACTTTCTGCGGTAGCAGGCACGGACGTCGCAGCCGGAGCAGCTGTTATGAGGCCTTGGTAGTAGCGGGCGCGGCTATCGCCGGGAGAGACAGCCAGCACCTCTCCTGCCACTTTGCGCAGCTCCTCTGTGCGGTACTGTTTATACAGCAGTTCCATCAGCAGTTCACGGCCTTCCACATTGGCTGCAGAGAGCCGGTATGCGGCATACAGATACCGGATGGCGCTATCGGTCTGGCCTACCTGATTGAGGTACATGGCGTAGTAGTAGTAGCAGGGAGGGCACTCATCGCCGCCACTCTCCACGGCATATTTCAGGTACTGCCCTGACTCATTATCCTTTCCCTGCTCATGCTTCACGATACCCATATCGAGATTGGCCATGGCGTAGGCAGGCTTTAGCCGCAGCACTTCCGCAAACTGCTTTTCAGCCTCCGGCAAGGCCTTGCGCTGTAGCAGGGCGAGGCCATAGCTGAGATGCGCATTGGCACTCTTTGGGTATTTCGCCACTGCGTCTGACCAGAGCGACTCCTCAGTCTGCCACACCAGCGTGCGCTGATAGGCACCATAGGCATAGCCCAGCAGGCCGATAGTACAGATACCTCCTGCTACGTAGTGTGCTACCTTGACGGCCTTAAAACGATGCCCCAGCGCATCTACGAGCAGGTAGATAGCCCACGACACTGCTATAGCCAGCCCGATAGATGGGAAGAACATCCTATGGTCAGTAGCTACCTCCCCGAGTGATATCCATGAGGTGGTCAGATTGGCTATGAGGTACCAGGCGAGACCAAAGGCAATAGGCCTGGCACACTCCCGCCTGGTGGCGAAAATAATAGCAACAACCAATAGCGCGATAAAGAGATAACCCACCAAAGCCTCCACCAGAAAGGGCGACTCAAACACCTGCGCCCCGTGATCTGCCGCCAGCCACAGCGGTGCGAACCACTCTACAAAGTAGAAGCCCAGTACATAAGGCTGCGTGAAGCGGTACAGCCACGCATCTCCCCCACTGGGCTGATAGGTAGCAGGGGTCATTGCATAGACCAGCAGGCCTGTGCCAATGGCTACGATCATGGCCACCACTACCTGAGACCAGGGGAGAGCCCTGGCTACTCCTGTCTTCTTTTGCTCGAAGAGCAGGATGTAAGCGAGCAGCAGTAAAGGAAAAACAACTGCGATAGGCTTGGATAAAATGCCAAGTACCATAGGTATGAGATACAGGTAAAATCGTCGTGACAGCGGTGAGGATACATATAGCAGCAGTGCCAGCACGACAAAAAAGGCAGCCAGCACATCTCCCCTCTGTATGATATAGCATACCGCCTCTGCACTGAGCGGATGCAGCATAAACCAGCCTGCGGCAAAGACAGCTATTACACCCGCATGCCGCGCATCTGCCTGATAGTAGATAGCCCGAGAGAGGAGAAATAGACACAATCCCAGGCAAAGAAAGATGATAAAGCTCGTGATGTGAAAGGCCAGTGTATCTGCCGTACCGCCACCCAGATGATAGTCTATGGCCAGCGTGGTAGTCAGTACGGGCCGGTAGGTTTGATTGGCAGGCAGAGAGCTGGATGTAGTACCATCGGTGAAAAACTGTGATATATAGCCCAGGTCGCGGATGTAGGCATTGTTGATGATCGTGTGGATGTCATCTATATGAAAGGCACCGTGAAAGTGCTCCGAGTATACGACAGTCGTGAGGGCAAGGACGATAGACAGCCCGATCCACCGGAGCTGCTTCATCCCTCTCTGGATTGACGGATCACCAATACGCTTTTGGTCTTGTCAGACACCTTAAAGCGCTCGTCTATCCGCTCTCCCACTATCCAGACGATGCGCTGATCAGACTCCAATATCCAGACGGCCTCCTTCTGATGGATGGCCAGCTTCTGGTCTTTAAAATACTTGCTGACTTTCTTCTTCTTCAGCTTCATGCCAAAGGGATAGAAGTAGTCGCCCTGCCGCCACGGACGCAGCAGCAGCGGAAATTTCACCTTATCCAGATCGAGATAAGCGTGTGCTTTCTCCTTATCAATAATAGTATCGGAAATATCTGATGTGCTACACTGCAATGAGAAACCATCCAGCTTCACGAGGTCATCGGGGCCTTCTATATAGATCGCTCCCCTATTGCCCTTGGCCAACTCTGTAACGATGAGGAAACGCCTGTCCTTCACCACCCGGGCTTGTTCCGACAGGAATTGTTTACCGCTGTCACTATCCAGTGCCGCGAGCATATCATCTACCTGCGCAGCATTGAAACCAAACGGTCTCAGGTATTCAAAAAGTACTGACCGTCTTTCCTTTAGCTGCTGTAGCTTCAATATGGGGATATAGACATCATTGCCCCTTTTCAGGAAAAGCTGCTTCGCTATTTTATGGAAGCGAAGGGTGTAGGTCTCCTCCAGCTCCGAGAATATTTTCAGCCTGTCGGCAAAGGCATCCTGGAAGCCCGGATTGATATCAGCTATCAATGGCACCAGATGGTGACGGATCTTGTTCCTCGTATACTTAGTAGAGGCGTTGGACGAATCCTCGCGGTAGGTCAGGTTATTTGCCTCGCAAAAAACAGCGATCTCCTCACGGCTCGCATCGAGCAGCGGACGGATCAGGCGGCCATTCTTTGGCAGCATGCCACGGAGGCCTTTGATGCCGGTACCCTTGATAAAGTTGTAAAGGACAGTCTCTATATTATCGTTCAGGTGATGCGCGGTGGCGAGGTAGTGGAAGCCATTGGCCCCGCGTATCTCGTGCAGCCACTGATAGCGCAGCTCCCGTGCTGCTACCTGTATGGAGACCTTGCGCTCAGCCATGTAGGCCTCGGTGTCAAACTTTACAGAGAAGTACGGCACCTCATATTTCTCAGCCAGCGTCCGGGCCAAAGCCTCATCGCCCTCGCTCTCCGCTCCTCTCAGTTGGAAATTGCAATGCGCGATGCCAAAGCGCATACCCAGCTGGTGAAACACCTCTGCCAGCACCACCGAGTCCATGCCACCGCTGAGTGCCAGCAGCACACGCCTGCGGCTCAGGTCTATCTGGTGGGCAGCAGCGAGGGTTTTGACTTTGGTGAGGAGCGACATGGTGGCGCAAATTGCCAAAAAACAACCAAAGAACCATCATTTCTCTCTGACACACCGGCCTGACGAGAGCGACGTACGCGTTTCCTGTTTCCCACGCCGTGAGGCTGGGACAACTGGAAACGGGTACAAGCCGGGTAGAGGTCTTGTCAGATGAAAGTTCTTCAGATCAGTGTTCCACTGTTTCACCCTGTTCCACTTGTTTCAGTAGAGTGAAACACTTTGGAACACTGGAACACCCCTAAAGCTTTACTTTA
>JAFDYP010000086.1 GCA_018267355.1 Bacteroidota bacterium | reverse complement strand
GCGGGACCCTGTGGACCAGTCGCTCCATCTGCGCCAGTCGGGCCAGTTACACCCGCTGCACCTTGAGGGCCGGTAGGACCTTGTGCGCCTGTTGCTCCATCTGCGCCATTGGCTCCGTTAGTGCCTGCTGCACCGGTCGGGCCAGCTGCACCGGCAGGACCTTGCGGGCCAGTAGCTCCATCTGCTCCATTCGTTCCGTTGGTGCCTGCTGCACCAGTTGGACCAGCGGGACCCTGTGGACCAGTCGCTCCATCTGCGCCAGTCGGGCCAGTTACACCCGCTGCACCTTGAGGGCCGGTAGGACCTTGTGCGCCTGTTGCTCCATCTGCGCCATTCGTTCCGTTAGCGCCTGCTGCACCGGTCGGACCAGCAACACCTGCGGGACCTTGAGGACCGGTAACACCATCTGCGCCATTCGTTCCATTAGTTCCTGCTGCACCGGTCGGACCAGCTACACCTGCGGGACCTTGCGGACCTGTAACACCATCTGCGCCTGATGGACCAGTAGGACCTGTAGCACCACCGCCTACTCCAGTAGGACCTGTTGGGCCAGCGATACCTTGCGGACCAGTAGCGCCATCGTTGCCATTAGCGCCGGTTGGACCAGTTACGCCGTCGTTACCATTCGCACCAGTGGGGCCAGTCAAGCCATCATTACCGTTTGCGCCCGTAGGGCCAGCTGGACCTTGCGGACCAGTAGCGCCATCGTTGCCATTGGCTCCGGTTGGACCAGTGGGGCCGACTGGACCCTGCGGACCAGCCGCTCCGGTACTACCCGCTGGACCGGTAGAACCGGTCGCTCCGCCACCTGCTCCTGTAGGGCCGGTAGCACCTACTATACCTGTGGCGCCTGTAGCACCGCGGGGTCCCGTAGGGCCTGTGGCTCCGCCGCCACCATTGCCGGCATAGAGCGCATAGGGCACGCTCATCATCTGATTAGTGCCCATATCAGTGTAGTTAGTACCGCCATTTACATCTACTTCCACTTGTAGAAACTTAGGACCGCTGCCCCAGGCTACTGTACCGAGGTTGCCGCCCCCGGTACCGATCACAGAGTTGAAAAGTCCAAACTGATTGGTAGTCTGTGCGTGTGTCTCCTGAAATACAACAGTGCCGCTAGCGGTCTGGTCGTGGATAGTAAATCGGATCGCCACATGTGTATTAGCCACTACAGATCCGGCGGCATTGCGCACGACAGCCTGATAGTTGATGCCCTGAGGCGGCGCCTGTGCCAGAAGCATATTGCTAAACACTACAGACAGGATGAATAAAAATCTTTTCATTGCTGGACGAGGGTTGAGGATTTGTTAAATAGTAAATATCAACGGTTTACAGGCTTCAAAATTAAAATGCCCTCAATATCAATTTCACTACAAATACACTACAAGGCAATTTTAAAAGTCCGGACCCCTTTATATTTGAGCGCAGAAAGCACTAACCGGAATGAAACATGGCAAGGACATAGAAGCACTCGATGACATCTACGAGATGATCTGGAGCGACACAGAAAAAGCGCTGGAGCTGGCACAGAAAGCTTACAGAAAGCACCACACACCTCGCCTCACGTACACATCTGCCAAGGTCCAGATGCTGCTTTTTATCATCTATCTGGTAGTGACCAAGACACCTAAAGAGGTCATAGATCCACTACGGCTCAAAAACTACTTTCAAAAAAACGGCTACGAAGCTGATGCGGCACTGATCCTGCTATGGACCATCCGCTCCTTTGTGTCGAAGAGGATGCATGAGGAGGCGATACAACTGGATGCAGAATACGAAGAGAAGTATGCCTCTACCGCCTCTCCTATCCTGCAGGCTGAGCGTATCCTGACCACAGGAGACTATAGGATGATGCGCGACCTCAATAAGGCCAATCAGATAGAGATGGCACTGCAAGCGGAGGCTATCCTGCGCGCGCAGCCGGAGGCTACAGCCTACTACAGGATCACGCTATCCAGCGTACTGCAATATAAGGCCGAAGCACTAAGCCATACGGGTGATCTGGCTTCCGCCCAAAAAGCTATCAATGAAGCGGTGCTCCTGGTAGACACTCCGGGCACCTCGCCTTATCATTCATTTGTCTGTCATTACTTCAAAGGAAATGTAGCAGCGATCAATGGTCAGAATGAGGTAGCGCTGCAAAGCTACATGCTGCTGGCTGACAAGTACGGTGGCAGTGTATTCTATGACCGGCTGCTCATGTATGTGTATATACAGATATTCAAAATGCTGAATGAGCAATGGGCAAAGGCTACAGTACGAGGGAGACCAGCACTAGTAGAGGGACAAAAAAAGTACCTGGCCCTCGCTAAGACGCTGCTGAGCACACAGTCGCGCCCATATATCACCAACTACCTCAAGCTGACCGAGGCAAGGCTCAAAAGAGTATTGGGAGAATATGACCGGGCACTGTCCCTGCTGAGCCAGGCCCTCCGACATTTTTCTAGTATAGAGTATACTAATCATGTGATAGACATCTATGAAGAGGCATATCTCAACTATCGTGACCGTGCCGAAAAAACGCAACTGCCGCAACACTACCGCAAGGCAATGC
>JAFDYP010000085.1 GCA_018267355.1 Bacteroidota bacterium | reverse complement strand
TTTAATATAGATTAACTATATCCATCTATAGTCGGAAAACTTGCTGCGATCGGTCCCGTTTGTATCGCATTGGTCTCCTTCTCTCGACCCTCACCGTTTTCATACAGTCGGAAAACTTACCTTCTGTACGCACTGAGCGACACAAAAAAGCCCGGTAGCTGTGTGCTCCGGGCTCTGAATAGCTAATGTCTTTGTGGGTTATAGCTTCACGATCTTGAACTCTGTACGCCTGTTCAGCGCACGGCCGTCAGGGTTGTCAGATCCATCCTCGTTCTTGTTTGGCGCTATAGGCCTGCGCATACCATAGCCTATAGGGTTCATGCGGTGGCGGTCTATGCCTTTCTTGATCAGGTAGTCCACGCAGCTCTGGGCGCGTGCCTGCGAGAGGCGCAGGTTGTACGGGTCAGAGCCCTTGCCATCTGTGTGCGAGGCGAGCTCTATCTCAAAGGTTGGGTTCTCCCTCATGATATCGTACAGGGTATCGAGTACCTTCTTAGAGCCTTCAGTCAGCGCAGCCTTGTCAAACTCGTACAGGATGTTTGACAGCTTGTACTCCTTGTTTACGATCACGCGCTTCAGCTTGATATCTGCCCGTAGCGAGTCTATATTAGGTGCCAGTCCCCGGGTAGATAGGCGGGTATTGCCGGCAAAGAAACCTTCTTTGCGAGCCAGTATCTTAAAGTCTTTCTCAGTAGGCAGCACCGTATAGTACATGCTGTCACGTGCACTGAGCTCGCGGAAGAGCAGCTCGCGGCCATCCCGCAGCTCGTAGATCAGCAAGGCGGCATTCATGATAGCCGGCATGCGCGCGGAGTCGTCTTCATATATCTTGCCGTAGACTATGAAGGCATCTTTCGCCACCTGCAGCTTCTTGCTCAGCGTGTCCTCATCATCCAGGCCTTTGGTGGTGAGGGCCGTGGTAGTAGGCAGGAAGCCCGGTTTCTCCACTTCTACCTCATAGTCCTTGTCAGGGCTGAGGTTAAAGAAGTAGGAACCATTCTTGCCCGTAGAGTCTATAGACACCAGCTCCTTCTTGCCATTGTCCTTGATCACATAGAGGTTAAACCTCGCACCGGTCATATTGGCCAGCGGGTCGTTCTTCTTGGTTACGTCTCCCTCTACAGCATAGTGGAGATTCTCCCAGTAGTAGATGTCGTCAGAGGCAGTAGAGATACCGGCCAGAGGTACGGAGCCTTCGCGGTTAGATGTGAGGAAACCATAAGTCTCATCTTTCGCGCGGGTATAGTATAGCTCATCAGCACCGGTATTGAGGGGCTTGCCCATATTGACGGGATCTTCATAACTATTATCATCATCCTCTTTTACCTTGGCGCTGAATACATCAAAGCCACCAAAGCCCGGCAGGCCGTCAGAGCTGAAGTAGAGCGTCTGTGTGCTATCATCAAAGAATGGTGTCACCTCATCACCTACAGTATTGATCTTACCCTTTACCGGCTGCGGAGCGATGAACTCGCCACTGCTCTTGCGCACGGTGTACCAGATATCCAGTCCTCCTTTGCCGCCCTCGCGGTCAGTGGCATAGTATACCGCTTCGCGAAATTCATTGATGCGGCGCACGCATGGCTGGGTGGTAGTGTACTTTGACTCAAAGTTGATGCCCTCAGGCAGGCGCTTGGCCTCGCCCATTTTGCCGTTCTTCACCTCACTTACAAAGATATTGCACAGCGAGCGGTCATCGTCCATCTCCAGGCACTTGGTAAAGTAGAAGCGGCTGCGGTCTTCATTGTAGGTGCCATTGCCGGTAAAGTATTTTGGCTCATTGAGTGTAGCCGGTTGTGGTGCGCCCTTGGGCCAGTCTTTGCCCTCACGCTTAGATATGTAGATAGAGGTGTATTTCTTGTTTTTGATATCGTCATAGGTCACGAGGTCTTTCTGGTCCAGGCTGGTGTACATCAGGTGGTCCGCATCTATCAGGAAAGGTGCTGCCTGAGTATAAGGATTATTGATGCCTTCGCCCAGGCGCTTGATCTTGATCTTGGCTTTGATAGCGGCACGGGCCGTGTCACAGCCCTCGGTCTCCAGTTTAGCCAGGCGTATGAGAGCCGCCTCCTCGGCAGGATCTGTAGTGTAGTAGGTATTGCGAAACTTGTGCAGCTCTGCCTGTGCCTCATCGTATTTGCCATTGCGGTGCAGGGCCATGCCATAGTAGAGGTGTCCCAGCTTAAAGAACTCCTTATCCTGCTTGGCAAATGTCTCTGCGGTTTCTTTCTTCTTCCCGCTCGGCTTGATAGCGTAGAATGCTTCAAATGCCTCTTCCGCCCCCTTGTAGTCGCGGGCCTGGTAGAGTGCCATAGCCAGCCAGTAGCGTGCATAGCGGTCGTCCGGCTTCTTGGTCAGGTACAGCTTATAGTTCTCCGCTGCAGTGTAGAAGGTAGACTCGGCATAGTACCTGTCTGCCAGCCTGAGCGTAGCATTTTTGGTCAGGCCATTGGGCAGTTCACGCTTGGTGAGCGGGTCCCCCGCGTATACTGACAGTGTCATCAGTATAGCCGGCAGTATCATGAGTAAACTTCTTCTGGTCATGGGTTTAGTTTAACGGGCAATTAGTTTGGGTTTATAAAAAAACCTGCTTCGCCGGAGCTTGCAGGTTTTATAGTATGGTTTAGCATCCTCTGTCTATGGATTCATATCTCAGTATCCTGCCTGCCCCATATCAGAACCTCCTGCTAGGGAGTGACCTGCTGCCCTTGTATGACTTGATGCTCTCACCTATGTAGGAGAGGCTGAGCTCAAAGGCACCACGGTTCTTGGTAGTAGTAGACAGGCCTGATACGTTCACATCATAGCCGAAGCCCAGGCGGATATTGCGAAACTCTGCCATGGCCATAGGCACTACAGCATCTCCTACACGGTAGCGGAGGCCTATGCTCATAGTATTATTCTTGCGGAAGCCTGTCTGGAAGTAGTAGGAGAAGAACAGGCCCGGAGTGATCTCGCGAGCAGGGCCCTGATTCAGGAAGAGGAACTCAGGAGAGATACTCATCTTATGGTTCTTATCCAGGAATGCCTCGAGGTTAAAGTCTACAGTGATCTTGCGGTACAGGTTGCCGTGGCTGATACCGGTATTCACCAGTATCTCCTTAGGCTGGATCAGGTGATAGGCTGCTACACCTATACCGAAGCGTACCTTGTCATGAAAGTTTGATTTCCAGTAGAGACCTGCGTTGAAATCGCCGGCAGTATAGCCACGCACGTACTCTTCATGCGTAGTAGTGAGTGTCTGGTCGTGGCTCACAAACTGATCCGCAAAGGTAGGCTGGTCGAGGCGCTTTTGTATGAAGCCCCCCTGGAGGCCCAGAGACAGGCGGTGGGCACCATCCTTGCCAAAGCCCTGATGGTAGGCGAGGGACAGTGTAGCATTCAGGTAGTCGAGTCCTGCCTGGCCCGATTTATCATCCAGGAAGCCTACACCCAGTGCGAGTTTGCCATGCTTCAGGTAGCCCTCCAGCAGAGATACATCTGCATCAGCGCCTACCGTGCGGAAGCCATATGACTGGCCCAGCGCCGATGTCCACTGCTGGCGGTAGAGCACTGCCAGGCGGTAGCTACCATCATAGTTGCCCACGAGGCCAGGATTCAGCTGTGACGCGAAGGTATAGTACTGATTGAAGTGAGGGTCTTGCGCCTTTGCTGTAGTGAATGCGACTGCGCACAATACAGCAAGGGTAATACTGCGTAAAGTATTCTTCATAAAAAGGGTTTAGTTTCTAGTGGCTAAAACTAAGAACTTATCCCAATCCACAAAAATTTTTCTCTAAAAATAGTTTAAGAATACACCTTAATCTACTGAAAAGTAGCAAGTAACGAATCTGAGTACCCTCGTATATCCCTCCGTGATAAACATTCACTCGCCGGACTGTCCGCTGGTGGCGTCGCTCGGGGCTGATGCTTCCTCTGCAGGTATCTCCAGCGGAGCGGGTTTCCGGGCGGGGTGCTGGCCATAGTAGATCAGCAGGGCGATGAAGCCCAGTATGCCTATCACCACCATGGCCATAGAGATCAGCTCAGCCTGGCGGAAGTAGTGGCCAAACAGCGGATACGTATCCCGCTCAGATACTGCCCTGATCTGCTCTATGCTGTAGCGCTGTATGCCCGTCAGGATGCAGAAGACAAAAAACAGGCTGCCGGGTTTGTCTGTGAGCCTTTTGCGGAGCAGGTGCAGCATGAGAAAGATGGCCGTGCACTCCAGAAACTCATATACCGGAGTAGGGTAGACCGGCACCGGCAGCTCCTTGCAGGGTTCCTCTACGCAGCCGGGTATCGGCACCCCTTCATTGGCTATGTTATGAGCGTAGGTATCTGACCATAGCAGCTGGGGCATATAGGCCGGCTTGGGGTCCGGGTGAGGTATGCCCCAGTCACTATCTCCTGAGAGCTGGCAGCCTATACGGCCTATACCTACAGCCAGGATGAAGCAATAAGCCAGCGCGTCAAACATATGAGGGATACGGATCTTCTTGACCAGGCTGTATATCAGCAGAGCCAGGCCCGCACAGATCATACCGCCGAATACTGACAGCCCGCTGAAGACCGTACTGATGAGCGAGTATGGCGTAGGATGGTCAAACATCCCCCTGTACGACTCGGGACTCTCCAGGTAGTTGAAAAAGCTGGAGCCTGTGATGCCAAATATGGCACAGATGATCACCAGGTCACCCACCAGGTCTGAGGTCCACTCGGTGTGACCATTCCTGTGGCTGAGGGCGG
>JAFDYP010000084.1 GCA_018267355.1 Bacteroidota bacterium | reverse complement strand
GTCAAACAGCACAAGTGCATATCCTGCTGACCCTGCATTGATAGTGACCGAGTCCATGGCCACAGGCCCGCCTCTCACATTCAGTCCTTGCATGCTCAAATCGCTATTGCCTATCATAGCGCTGCCACTGGCCGGAAAGAACTCTGCACTCAGATTACCATAGAAGGTAGCATTGCCCGATCCTGATACGTCTACTACATTGGCTCCCATCGCATAGTAGGTTTCAGCGCCGGAGGCATTGCGTATCCTGCTGTGGGTGTATGGATTGGTACGCTGCGACGTACTATAAGACATAAATGCCACACTTCCCGCACCCACCAGCCAGGAGGGGGCGTCGTTGGCGGTGCAGACTATCCGGTCTCCGGGGTCTGAGCCTGCCTGGCCGTCTACATGTATGAATACTTTTCCGTTTGGAGCATTGCTCACAGCCAGTGTATCCATGCGCTGCTGTGGCCCGGATAGGTTGCCACTCCACTGAAAGTCAGAAGAGCCTACCACAGGTCCCGTAGCTGGCCAGAACTCTACTGTCAGGCTACCATAGACTGAGGCTATACCACTACCAGATGTATGGACGTAATTCTGGCCTACGGCAAAGAAGGTATCACTCCCTGCAGCGAGCGTATAGATGCGCGTATGCGAGAAACCACGGCTCTCTGTATTGGCATTGGCTACCTCTATGCCCACGTTTCCATCATCTACACCCCAGTCGCGATCATGGCTGGCGGCCATGATCATCCTGTCACCGGAATCCGCATAGCACGTCCCATCAAAGCGGACGACAAAGGTGCCCGCAGCATGAGATGGGAAAGCTACCTGCTGCAAAACGACTGCATTAGTTTGCCTCAGGTCCTGAGAGGAGACGACCACATCGGCCTGCTGCACCTGCACCTGAGCCACGGATTGCGTCACGAGGGCCGCAAAGCAGCCAGTGGTAAAAAGATATTTTAAAGTCTGTTTCATGATAAATAGTTTAGGGTGGATAATAAGATCTGATACAAAATGACATAAGTGTCATGTCTTTAACGCTGATCGCAGTCAAGTGTGAGGGTGACATTGGTCAAGGCTGCCTCAAATAAAAAAGGCCGCCCGCAGGCAGCCTTTCTTTAAAAGATTTAGCGTCCGGATCTACTCCTTTTCCATCTCTATAGTCTGCTCAGCCATCTTCTCCAGGTGTGCATCTGCAAAGGCATCGCCAAACTGGATGTACATCTCTGCAAACTGCATATCGCCATCAGATACCGGAATGTTTTTCCATACCAGTTTGAAGTCGTCCTTCTGGCCTTTCTCCAACGTGAGCGGACGGCTACGGTGGCCATTGGCATAGGTCTTGCCGTTTGGCATTTTCAGAGAGACCTTGCCGGGATCTACCAGGCCCAGTTTGCTACCTGAGTAGTAGCAGTCAAACACGATCTCCGTCACATCTGTCTTGCGCACCTGCCTGGTCAGTGTGCATTTGAATCCACCTGCGGTAAAGTCATTCGCCGATGCTGGTAGTTTAAAGTCCGGTACACGCACAGGGCCGCCATCGGTTTTGACCTTGTACAGGCTGCCTATGCGCACACTATATTTATCTACTGTCATGCCTGGCCCTTCTACATTCACCACGCGGCTCTCCTCGCCGCCCGGTGCGATGGTCAGTGGTTTCTCAGAAGCGGGCTTATATTCCTTGCCATTCACCACAAAAATGATATCCTGTGCTTTCAGCACCATGGTCTCGCTGCCTTTATTGGCTACGCGTATCTTAAACTTGGTATAGGCGTCTGTAGCCACAGCGTCTACTATACGGATAGAGGCATCGCCCATATTAGCAGACTGGTCTTTGTACTTTACTTTATCGCCACGGGCCTCTGCCGTAGCTGTCAGCGCGAGTAGAACGGTGAGGATCAGGTATCTCATATGTATGGCTTTTAAATCAGGATCCAAGGTATGCAAAAATTGAACGAATGCAGCAAAGGCGGACTTAGTCTTTGGAGCCGATATATACGGCATGTCCGCTACTATCTATCACTGCCGGGTCTGCTGCAGTGGACCGGATCATGTCAATGATACACATGTATAGCTGGTGATCTTTTTCTTGAGCGGTCAGTATGGCTGACTCCATTCCATTGCCTATGCCTCGCACAGAGCGGACAGCCAGTTTCCGGAGCCCGGCCTCGCTCATGAGCGACTCTAGCATCTCTGTTTTGAGGAAATACCCTTCCTGAAATCCCTCGCTGCTTTTATTGCGAAAGCGTCCTGTCTCCATCACCTCGTGCAGGGTATCTGCATCTGCCTGCCCTGACTGGTATAGCGCTCGGGCCAATACACTTCTGATGCCCGATAACCAAGGTATGTAGGCCGCTATCAAAATGCCACCTGACCTCAAGACCCTATACACCTCTGCCAGGCAGGTTTGAATTTCAGACGCAGAGGTGAGATGGTAGAGTGGCCCCAGGAGCAACACAGCATCGAAACTTTCGCTTCCGTATCTCTTGAGATTAAGAGCATCAGCCACAGATATACTTTTGATAAAGGCGGGATCGCCGTGCTCTTTCAACTTGATTTTGGCTGTCTCTATGAGATACGGAGAAAGGTCTGCCAGGTGCATATCATAGCCGCGTAGGGATAGTGCCGCAGTATAACGGCCAGGCCCGCCACCCAGATCCAGTACTGTACAACCCTTAGGCAAATACTGCTCGATGAGATTTAGCAAGATATCAAACTCCAGTCTTCCTTCAGCAGTATCGAGACGTGCCCATTCATCAAACTGGCTGTAATAAGATTTTACCTTTTCCTGATCTGTCATTGACTGCTGTTTCATTATGGTCCTGAAAGAGAAGAGGAATGTATAACATGATAAAAGTATGACAATTATTTGTAGGTATCGCCAGCTATTCTACCGTCCTTTATCGTCGCAATCCGTATGCCATATGAAAGCAAAATTATTACTCCCCGCTTCACTGCTATTCTTCTCCTGCTCCCTTCCGGCACAAAACGGTACCCGCACATCGGCTATATCATACAAGACGGAAACGAATAATTGCAGTTTGCCTACATCACAGGTGACGCTGGACGTCAATAATGTAAGAGCGACGTTGCTCGATGCCGGCGATCTCTGGACAAATGTCGCAACCACGTCTGCAGGCTACGAAGTACCTAAAGCGCCTTCCGGACAGGCCGGTGTGAATGCTATATACGCGGGTGCTATCTGGATATCCGGTTTGGATGCCGGCAATAACCTGAAAATGGCAGGACTGCTATACAGGCAAAATTCCGGGTCGGACTTTTACGCCGGTCCGCTGGATAATACCGGCAATACCGCACAGGCTACCTGTGCTATGTGGGACAGGCATTTTCCGGTATGGGCCACTCAGATCAGGTCAGTGATCACAGCCTATCAGGCTGCACTCAGCGCAGGCGGGACGCCGGGTCATATCACTATGCCTGTTTCATCTTTTAGTGACAGTATAAAGTTTTGGCCGGGCAAGGGTAACCCTTATCTCACAGCCTTGGGATATGATATGAGCGGTCCTCTCGCGCCGTTTTATGACGTGGATGGCGATGGTATCTATGATCCGTCCCATGGAGATTATCCTACGATCATGCAGGGAGGAGTGAGCAGTGCCCCATTCAATGGCACCTGCGGCCCTCCTGATGCTGCCAGCCTGGCGCAGCACGACGCCTATGCGGACCAGATGATCTACTGGGTGTTTAACGATAAAGGCAATGCGCATAATGGTAGCAATAATGGCCAGGCCATCGGCGTGCAGGTCAATGCACTCGCCTTCGCTTTTCAGACCAATGACAATCTGAATGAGATGACTTTTTATCGCTATCATTTTATCAATAAATCTGCTGCAATATTGAATAGCACCTATATATCTCAGTACACAGATCCCGATCTGGGCTGTCCGTACAACGATATGATAGGATGCGATACTACCCGCAATATGGCCTTTGTATACAATGGTATACCGGCAAATATGCCTAATGCTCCATACGTATGCGATGTCACGGGTAGCACTGCCTGCTCTAATGGCACGATAGGCTATGGCTGTGTATTGCCTGTATTGGGTATAGTGATGGCAGAGACCCCCAGTGATACTACTACGTATCCCGACCCCGGCAATCCTGCTATACGAATGCATAGACAGCTAGGGATGACATCCTTTTATAGTTTTACAAATAATAGCTCTGGGTCTACTAACGCAAACCTTCTACGTGAGTTTCAGACCGGTTACTTTCCTCCGGATACTGTGTGGGTATCAGGTGGCAGTGGCAGCACATTCTATATAGATACTCCTGCCTATGTCCGGTATGAGTTTCCCGGAGATCCTGCCGATGCTACCCAGTGGTCTATGTGTCATGATCCTGCCACCGGCGCTGACAGGCGCATGGTGCAGACCACAGGCTCATTTACTTTTCTTCCATGCACTTCGCAGTTTATGACCATCGCAGTTACTTTCACCGATTCTGTAGGAAGCAACTGTCCATCCAGATCACAATTTGGAGTAGAGGCAGATTCTGCGCAGAGTTTTTTCGATCAAGGTTTTCGCAGGGCAAATTATACCGGAATATCCAGCGCGCTGGAAGACGCCCTCAGGCTTTACCCCAATCCTGTCACCTCTGACCTGCTGATATCCGGCACCAGGCCTGTAGATGAGATCAGCGTATACGATCTGACAGGGCGGCTGGTACAGTCTCAGGCTGGTCATGCTATCAGTACTATAAATATATCTGCCCTCACAGAGGGTGTCTATATGGTCAGCATCACTAGTGGTGGCAGCACCACTACTCAGAAGATAGTAAAGAGATAAAATCTACTTTCTCAACGGAGCCTTAGCAGTAGCCTTGACCTTTGGTGCGTTTTTGTTTGTCGTCACTGCAGGAGGACGCCCGTCGCTCACTAGCTTTTTTTTGATCAGCGTGATGCGCAGGTCTGCCATATGGCCATAGATCTCTTTATTGCAGTACATAGCCAGCTTCTTAAACTCATCATGGAAGTTCTGACAAGAGATCAGTGACTCCAGTGTACCCACCTCCTCACATGGTTTGCCACCACTGAAGTTATAGATAGGCGCCGGCTTGTAGCTCGTCGCATCAAAGTGATAGTAGCGGATATTAGATACTGTGAGCACGGCTGCGGCTTTGGTCACTTCTACGTTTATATCATATTTCAGATATAGCATTTTGATAGACCCTCCGCTGCTATAGTAGCGTATGATACCCAAGCCC
>JAFDYP010000083.1 GCA_018267355.1 Bacteroidota bacterium | reverse complement strand
TTCTATCAGGACTACCCTACCAGCGTGACATACTACAGGGTCAAGGCAAACTGCGCTGACTCTGCATATTCCCCTGTCTTCACTGTGAATATGAATGCTCCTACACTGTGCTACTGCACCAGCGGCCTCGGTGGCTTCTGCGGTGGCAATGACATAGACACAGCTCGTATACTGGGTACTAACTTCAATGTAAACTACACTATATGTAATACTACCTCCGGTGGTGATGCCTATACAATATTCCCTGCCATAGGAGATTCTACCACTACGCTGCAGAGAGGTGGTGCATATACCTTCTACCTGCACATGACCGGTACATCTATCTCTTCTATCTGGATAGATACAAACCAGAATGGCGTGTTTGACACATATGAATGGATCCAGCCTACTGTAGCAGCTACCAACGGTACTGCAGTATTTACAATCCAGGGCTATACCAGGCTCGGTACTACCGGAATGCGCATCAGAAGCCGCAATCAGGGTAATACTAACAACGCATCTTCTGCGTGCCTCAATTTCGGATCAGGTGAGACATTTGACTTCCAGATCACGATAGTAGATACCAACTGTAACCATACTCCTGTGGTGACTCCTACAGCTACTACGCCTACCTGCTACGGCAGCAGCAATGGAAGCCTTTCTATCGCCCTGAGCGGTGGCCTGGCACCATTCACGCACATGTGGTCTACCGGTGATACTACTACCAGCCTCAGCAACCTCGGCGCAGGAGTGTATACTGACACTATCACATTTGGAGGCGGCTGCACATATGTTTACTCTGATACACTCTCTCAGCCTGCTATGCTATCAGCTATGGATACTGTGACACCGGTACTCTGCTATGGTGGCTCCACTGGCACCGTGACTGTGACCGTATCTGGTGGTACTCCTACGTACACCCACATGTGGAGTACGGGCGCTACCGGTGCCCAGCTGACAGGTGTAGCTGCAGGTAGCTATACAGATACCATCACTGATGGCAACGGTTGTACACTCATCCTGCATAGTGATACAGTGACTCAGCCTGCTGCTGCAGTCTCTATCGTACTCGACTCTGCTAAGGCGGCCAAGTGCAACGGCCAAAGCAACGGTGCTATCTATACTACAGCAAGCGGCGGTACAGGCGCATATACTTATGCATGGACCGGTACCTCTCAGACTACAGACGACGTGACCGGCCTGGCAGCAGGTGGCTACGTAGTAGTCGTTACAGATGCCAATCAGTGTACTGCTACCCTCACGGATACAGTGACCCAACCGGCTGCTATGACCATCGTGACTGATAGCGTAGTAAATGCCAAGTGTAACACATCAAGCGACGGATCTATCTATGTACATGTGACAGGTGGTACTGTACCATATACATACCTGTGGACTCCGGGCAATACTGCTACATCCAGCCTCTTCTTCAAGCCTGCAGGTACATACACCCTGAGTGTGACAGATCACAATGGCTGTACTGCTACGGCTTCTAATACCATCACGGCTCCTAGCGCTATTAGCCTGACCACCAATATCACTAACCAGGTACAAAATGGTACAATGGGGGCCATCACTGTGACTGCTTCTGGTGGTACACAGCCATATGCTTACCATTGGACTCCTGGTGGAGGTACTACTGCTACGATCTCAAACCTGACATCAGATCTATATACCGTGACAGTGACAGATGCCAACGGCTGTACTGCCACTCGCTCAGACTCTGTACGCCTGATCCTCGGTCTGAAGGATGTAAACGGTGATATCACTGATATCTATGTGTATCCTAACCCGTCATCGGCTGTATTCAATGTGACTGTGAAACTGTCTCATTCTATCCCGGTAGACCTGGATGTATATACAGTGACCGGTCAAAAGATCGATGTAGCGACCAAGGAAAACAATGCTACCGGCACCTTTGTACTGGATATGACAAATGAGGCCTCAGGCGTCTATATCGTAAAGGTGAAAGCCGGTGACCAGGTGGTAACACAACGTGTGACCCTCGTGAAATAACATACAGGATCCCACCAGATCCTCAGACCTCAGGCCCTGCCTTTATCGGCAGGGCCTTTTTGTTTGCAGCGATACAGCCTTTGGGGGCAAAACGACGTCTTTTGTTAATATTAAAGTAATGTATATCAACCCCGAAATGCTATTTTTGCAGCACCTGAATAAGCAGATATGAAGTGGAGGCCTTTACACGTAATTAGTGTCTTTTTAATTTTTATTTCTCTTTTTGGAACAAGGGTTTATGCTCAGCTCCCGACCCATTGCTTTGAGATATCATCGATCCTGGTCGATGCCTGTGGTAGTCCTGAGGGTGAAAATGAAATGTTCCGCTTTCAGGTAGGTCCCAATCCTGTGACAGTTTCGGACCTGACGGTCACCTGGCCCAACAATTCCTTTCTGGGATGGTGTGCGGATCAAGCTCTGATAGATAGCCTCAATGCCACCGTAGGTGGATGTGGCTACCTGCTCCCTCCGGTGGGTGGCACTACCCTGCCGGCCTATGCACAGGTACTGGTAGTGACCAGCACCAATATGAATGTGGCCTTCAACTCCTTTGCTAACCTCAGCGACACAGTGTATATCCTCTTCCAGTGTGCTGGCAATACCAGCGGACACTTCGCTAATTACAGCACAGGGGGAGCTAGTCAGGCGCGTACATTGATACTCCGCGACAATGCCTTGGGCTGCAATGACACAGCGACATATATGAAAAACCTGCTGGTCAATGCAGCAGGAAACCATGCTGCAGCTGACGGCGCTACCGTTAATTTTGACTTTGCCGGCAATGCCACATATGTCAATATCGGCTGTAATGCTCCATTTGTGACACCATCAGTCAACGCAGGCAATGACACGACTGTCAACTTCTGCCATGCACCGCTCACTGTACCACTGCATGCTTCAAAGTCCGGGGCATTCCGTCACTTGCACTGGTCTGGCGGCAATGGCACATTCTCACAGCCGGACTCTCTCAGTACTACTTATACTTTTTCACCGCTGGACATTTCACCCCTCACCCTTTATTTCTACGGTACGCTATGTCCGGATACACTCCGCGACTCTCTGGTGGTGACCGTCATACCACCTGCTCAGACCAGCCACTCTGCCACTATCTGCAATGGCAGCAGCTATACCGTAAATGGTCACACGTACACAAGTACCGGTCTCTATCACGATACCCTTACAGCCGTGAGTGGCTGTGACAGCATAGTCAATACTAACCTTACGGTACTCACCTCTTACAATCTCGCCACACACCCCACAGGCTGTGGCAGCGTGTCATACAGAGGCAATACCTATACCACCAGCACCTCTTTTACCGATACTATCAGGGGCTCGCTGGGTTGCGATAGTGTACTGATAGCTGTGTCTATCACTGTGAAATACCCGAGCTCCTATACACAGCAGGTAGCCCTCTGCCAGGGACAAACGCTGACTGTAGGTGCTACTGTGCATAGTACTGCGGGCACATATTATGACACAATACCCAATGCAGCAGGATGTGATAGTGTCATCACTTCTGTCCTGAGCTATGCTCCGGTCACTGTGGACGCCGGGGCCAATACTGCCATCTGTCACGGCACCTCTACTAACCTGCAGGCTTCAGGCGGCCTCAGCTATACCTGGACCCCGGCAGGTAGCCTGAGCAATGCTAACATAGCCAACCCTGTAGCTACTCCAGACACTACTACTACCTATACTGTGACATCTCAGGTAGCCTCGGCCAATGAGATCCTAAACGGAGATTTCAGCAGTGGTAATACCGGATTCAGCTCCAGCTATGTGTATACTACAAACAATACGAACGAAGGCCAGTATACAGTATCAGGTAATGCCAGCACCTGGAATGGCGGCATGGCCCCATGTGGC
>JAFDYP010000082.1 GCA_018267355.1 Bacteroidota bacterium | reverse complement strand
TGACGGCTACGGTCTACAATAGCTACGGCACGGTTTCTTACCTCTGGTCTAATGGTGTATCCGGCACGGGTGCCAATAGCATCACGGTCAATAGTGCGGGACCATATTGTGTCACCGCTACAGATAGTATAGGCTGCGCTGTGACCGTATGTGATAGCGTGAGCCTGGGCTGCCACCTGCACGTAGAGGTCACCGACTCCGTGGTCTCCGGCTATCACATCCTTCACGCCATAGCAGATAGCGGCGTGGCTCCGCTGCTCTACACATGGGCACCGGCAGGCACCTCCGCTTATAACTATGTGCAGCAATCAGGAGTGTACTGTGTGAATGTGTCTGATGCCAATGGCTGTACAGCCTCCGCCTGTGATACCGTGAACCTCGGCTGCCAGCTACAGGTAGCTACTACTTACAGTTGGAATTCTTCGGGTGTCTACACCTTTTCCCCGACCGCGCTATCCGGCGGCTCAGGCTCTTACGCATATACCTGGACATTGGATGGGCAGTATATTGGCAATACAGCTACTACTACTTATACACCACCTGCTGGTATACATAGCGCCTGTCTGAGTGTTTATGATTCTATCACAGGCTGTACCGATTCGGCCTGCAATACATTTCAAACAATCACGCCTCCTTGCCACTTCACGGCCAGTATCACACAGTCGGTCTCCGGCTCCGTGGCTATACTCACAGCACATGCCTCCGGCTCCCATGGCCCGCTCCTATACTACTGGCCTGCCGGTAGCACCAGTGCCATCCTGACTGCTACTCACTCAGGCACCTACTGCGTGACCATCACTGACAGTGCAGGCTGTACCGCTACGGCTTGTGACACCCTCACGCTCAACACCTGCAGCCTGCATGCGGCATATACCAGCACTCATACCGGCAATGTCTTCATATTTGCTGGTACCTCTACAGGAGCACACGGTCCGGTTACTTATCAGTGGCAGGTAGATGGAGGTAGCCTTGCCACCGGCACTCCGTATACTGCAACCCTCGTAGCCGGTACCCACCAGATATGCCTGTACGCCCGTGACTCTACCCAGTGCCGTGACTCGCTCTGCCAGACACTCACTGTGACCAGTACCGGCTGTGCTATCAGCGGCTATATCAAGGATTCCGTGAGTCATATTACCTGGGTGGGCAACGTGCACTACTATGTGCCTGTCATATCAAACGGTACCGCGCCATACACTTATCACTGGAGTAATGGCAGCACCGGCTCATGCGTGTACAGTGGCTTCTGGCAGCCGACCTTCAATGGCTCGGTGACAGTGACAGATGCCAATGGCTGCAGCGGAGTGCTGCACATGAATAGTGCCTATGTAGCTACCTTCTGCGGCAATGTATTCAATGACCTCAATGGCAATGGTGTGCAAAACTCAGGCGAGACCGGTGCGGCAGGCCAGACCGTTTACTTGTATGCCGGTAATACGGTGGTCGCCACGGCTACTACAGATGCCTATGGCCACTACGCCATACCTGTCCATCCGGGCACCTATACCATCCAGTACACGGCGGGTACCTCTTATGCCATCACCATCCCACTCGGCACCAGCACCACTCCAAATCACGCGCAGTACGGACCATTTGCCATCTCTGCCAATGCCAATAACTACTGTGGCTACAATTTTGGCATACGCTCTACCAATGTGACCATCACAGGCTATGTCTATCTCGACGCGAATAACAACGGCATATTTGATGCAGGCGAGACACCTGTAGCCAATCAACTGGTACACGTAGGCCCTCACGCAGTCTACACCAATGCAAATGGCCAGTACACCTATGTGGGCGCAGCAGGCACCTATGCTATCACCTACACGCCATCCAGTGCCTACAGCGCATATACAGCGGTGCCGACCAGCCACTCTGTCACTGCCTCTGTACCAGGTACTACATACGGTGGCAATAACTTTGGCCTGCAGCAGACCAGCACGACCTGCAACATCACCACGACCGTGATCCCTATCACTACCATTACGGCGGGGTACCCATCCTGGTATTATGTCTATGTGTCCAATCATGGTACCAATGTGGCCAGCGGCACTATGACGTTCTACTATGATCCTGCCCTGACCTTTGATCATGCCAGCCCTACTGCGGCCTCTGTCACTGCAGCTACGCATACAGCCAGCTTCGTTTATGCCGGCCTTCAGCCCGGCACTTACACGGTATTCTACGTGTACTTTATGGCAAATACGACTGTGACCGTAGGCCAGTCTACCTTTGAGATGGCTACCGCTACAGACAACTGTATAGAGAGCAACTTTGTAGACAATACAGATACCCTGCACCAGATCGCTACCGGCTCGTGGGATCCTAATGCCAAGACGGTCACACCTGCGGGTGAGGGCGCTCAGGGCCTGATCAGAGCGGGCCAGGAGCTGCGCTATACGCTGAACTTCCAGAACACAGGCACCGCCCCTGCAGTGAATGTGGTCCTGCACGATAGCCTTCCCGCTACGCTCGATCCGTCTACTATCCGCGTACTCGGCTCCAGCCATCCGGACTATGTAGTAGAGGTAGAGGGCCAGGAGCTCACCTGCCGCTACTCGCAGATCATGCTGCCGGATAGTTTCGACAGCGAGGCTGAGAGCCACGGCTTCCTGAGCTTTGCTATCAGCCCTGTGGCCGGCATAGCAGATGGTACACAGATACAGAATACTGCATCCATCTACTTTGACTACAATGATGCGGTAGTGACCAATACTACACTCAATACGATAGACTATACACTCTCTGTGAAAGGCGTGATAGATGGCGCTACGATCACTGTACAGCCTAATCCATTCAGCACCTTCACCACTATCCGGGTGACGGGAGCAGATATGAATGATGCTACCCTGGAGGTGTACAATGCGCTGGGGCAGATAGCCGGCACTACCACACCATCGGCTGATGGTGTCTTCACCCTGCAGCGCGGTAGTCTCAGCGCAGGTATATACAGCTATCAGATCCGGCAGTCCGGTCGCACCATAGGCGGCGGCAAGCTGGTGATAGAATAACCATACTTTCCTGGAAAACGCAAGGGCGGGGCAAATGCTCCGCTCTTTTTATTGGTGCCGAATAGCATATTACTTTCATCTGCACGTCTATATCTGAAATAAACACATAGATGAAGAAGGTAATACTCATCACAGGTGCCTCGTCAGGCATAGGCCTCTCAGCTGCTAAACTCCTCGCCGCAGAAGGCCACGTAGTCTACGCAGCAGCCCGCCGTATCGAGCGCATGAAGGAGCTGGAGCCAGCCGGCGTGCGCCTCATAGCCATGGACGTCACAGACGATGCCTCTATGATAGCAGGCGTGAAAGAGATCACAGACCGCGAGCAGCGTATAGATGTGCTGGTCAATAATGCCGGCTACGGTAGCTACGGAGCACTGGAGGATGTACCTATCAGCGAGGCCAAATACCAGTTTGAGGTCAATATCTTCGGTCTCGCTCGCCTCACGCAGCTTGTGCTGCCTCACATGCGCGCGCAACGTTCCGGCCGTATCATCAATATCTCCTCCATAGGAGGCCGTATAGGTGAGCCTCATGGTGCCTGGTACCATGCTACTAAGTTTGCCGTAGAGGGGCTGAGTGATAGCCTTCGCATGGAGTTGAAAGAATTTGGGATAGATGTGATAGTCATACAGCCCGGCGCTATCAAAACGGAATGGACCGAAATAGCCCGCCAGAATATGCTCAAAACCTCCGGCCATACTGCATACAGTGAGCTCACGCAGGCCCACGCCCGTATGTTTGAGAATGCTGATGACCAGGGCTCTGATCCTATCGTGATCGCGAAAGTGATAAGCAAGGCAGTGAACCGCCGCCATCCATGCACACGCTACGCAGCAGGCATGGGAGCCAAGCCCATCCTCTTCCTTCGCAGTATCCTATCTGACAAGGCCTTTGACAGGCTCGTACTGTTTGGTATTCGCACGCAGGGCAAGGCTAAATGAGTCAATTACTCTCCGGATCCAGTCGGTAGTTCCTGGCACCCCAGCTACCTTTATGAAGGTATAGAATAGTGGAGTCTGAGGTATGCGCTACGATGCTGTCACTCTCTTCGGATAGTGGTGCAGCGAGGCGGTGACTGATATAGATCGTATCTGCCCTGCCGGTAGTATCTGACGGATAGTAAAACTCGCAGTAGTCACCGTAGCCACTATCGGTGCTGGTCACCACGCGGTGAATGCGCTCCGCTTTGCCATGGCCGTAGGCCAGTATCAGGTGCCACTGCGGGTAGCCGCAGGCAGGATATCCGGCACTCAGCTCATATACATGCACATGATCAGAGAGGCGCACGTGAGCTACCTCCGTCACATCGAGATCGCTGGCTACAGTATCATATAGCGTGCTGATGTTGCCCTTGGCACTGACGAAGCGTACCATCAGAGGATTGACCGGCACCTCTGTGAGCGTATCTCTCAGATAGCTGCTGTATCCATAGAGCACCAGGTCTGTGGCTCCATCGTTATCAAAGTCGCTGTGAAGGCCATAGCCTAGCGACGTACCACGGATGTATCCTTCCCTGCCCTGCCACGACACCGGATAAAACTTATCAGTAAAGTACCGCTGAAAGCCATCTTTGCTCACCTGTACCATCCCGCCCATAGGCGCTACGGTATCCAGATGTAGCTGACCATCCTTTAGGAGATAAAACGGGGCCACAGTATCCATCACATAGGCCGTATCTGTCTGCCTGTCTGAGGCATTTTGCGCAGACCAGATGGTGAGACTATCCACATGCACAGTATCCGGGAAATCGTAAGAACGCTGACCACTACCATCACTTTTAGACTGGCAGCCAGTCAGCAGCCATGCGATAGCGATGCCAAAAACAATAAGGCTTTTCATGAAAGTGAAGATACGAAATGTAGGCGCTTAATTAGTCAGCGGCTTATTCAGTATAGCGCGTGCCTCTGAGATACTGGCTACCTCTTTGCCCAGCATGCGTACGAGTCCTGCGGCAGCTTCTATCAGCTCGCCGTTACTCTTTGCCATCTCTCCTGATGGCAGGTAGAAGTTGTCCTCTAGTCCCGCGCGGATATTACCATCTATCGTGATAGCCGCTGC
>JAFDYP010000081.1 GCA_018267355.1 Bacteroidota bacterium | reverse complement strand
GATCTTTCTCCTCTACCGGCGGCATAGCCAGCTGGTCCGGATCGGTGTCTTTCAATTTTTGCCCTACATCAGAAAAAACTTCTTTGAGGTTGAGCCCCGAGGCATCACTGCCGGGCTTCTTATCCTCAGGGAGATCAGATTGCCTTTTCATACCTGTCAGATTTTATGTGAAAGAATGTACCTGCAAATATCTCCAAGACCTGTGCCACCGGGAATAATTAAATGTTATTTCTTCCCGACCGTTCGGTTGATTCATTGTGGCACAGGGAGATAACTTTTGCACCAGCACTTTTGCGTACCTTGCAAGGGTGAAAACATCCTCTCCTGACATCCGGCGCATAAGCGTGATAGGCACCAGCGGCAGCGGCAAGTCTACCTTTGCTCGCCGCCTGGCGGCAAAGATGAATGCACCCCACATAGAGCTGGACCAGCTCTATTGGGGCCCGGACTGGACAGAGCCTGCTGATGAGGTTTTTTTTCCAAAAATAGAAACAGCACTGAGTGGCGATAGCTGGGTGATAGATGGCAACTACAAGCGCACCGAACCCATCAAATGGGCTCCGTGTACAGCTCGTAATCTGGTTGGACTTTCCGTTATGGCTTACACTTTACCGCGTCACTACCCGTGCGCTCAGCCGCATCCTCTCGCGGCGGGAGCTCTGGCCCGGCACCGGCAATAGGGAGACATGGTCAAAACTCTTTGGCAAAGATTCTATCGTGCGTTGGTCTTATCACACCCATGCCAGCAATATCGTGAAATATGAGCGCACCATAGCTGATCCACGCTATGCACACATTACTTTCATACGCCTGCGCTCCCCGCGGGAGGCGGAGTGGTTTCTTAGGGACTGGTCGGCACATAGCTAAACGCTGTAAGAGTTTTGTACATTCACGCATCAGGTACTACGCATGGCTATCATATCACAAAGAGCGTACAGATTTCGCAACTGGGCCGGCAACCAGCAGTGCACACCATCGCACTACTACCAGCCGGAGACAGAGGCGGAGCTGATAGAAGTGATCAAAACTCACAGCAAAGTGCGTATGGTAGGCACCGGCCACTCCTGGTCTGCGCTCTGCCATACGGACGAGGCGCTGATCAATCTGGATAAATACAACCGCGTGATCACGCTGGACCGTGAGCAAAAACTCCTGACCGTACAGGCCGGCATCAAGCTCTGGCAGCTCAATGACTATCTCGATACGGAGGGCCTCGCCCTGATCAACCTCGGCTCTATAGCGCAGCAGTCCATAGCAGGTGCTATCTCTACTGCCACGCACGGCAGCGGCATACAGTACCGCATACTAGCCTCGCAGGTGCAGCGCTTCACACTCATACAGGCAGATGGTACACCACTCACCCTGGACCGCGATGCAGACAAAGAGACTTTTGACCTCGCCATTATCAGCCTCGGCGCGCTGGGTGTAGTGTCAGAGATCACGATCCATATTTGTGAGGCCTTTCGCCTGCACGACCGCACCTACTCCATGGACTTTGACAAGATGCTAGAGAAACTGGACGATCTTGTTACTACTACAGACCACTTCAAGATGTGGTGGTTTCCCCATGTGAAGGATATCGTGCTCTACCAGTACCAGCGCACCACTGCTCCGGCCAATGACTCCCGCCTGCGCCAGTGGCTGATGGATGAGGTGCTGTCAGTATCTGTCTATCGCTTCCTCGTCTGGATAGGAAATTTCCTTCCATCGCTCCGTCCTTTCTTCAATAAGATCCTCGTCCTATCCTTCCGCTCGCCGCTGGATAGGATCGAGAAATCTTACCGCGTCTTCAATGTAGCTGACCCGCCCATCCACCGCGAGGCGGAGTGGGCATTTGACCTGCGTGATGCTAGAGAAGTGCTCTCTGCCTACCGCAAGATGATAGACGAAAGCGATCATAAGATCAACTTTATACAAGAGATACGCTTCGTAAAAGGTGACGACTACGCGCTGAGCCCCTGCTACCGGCGCGACTCTATCTGGATAGGCTGCTATCTGATAGGAGACCGCGGCTGGGATGCACTGCTGCATGACTTTGAGGCGCTGGCCGTCAAGTATAATGGCCGTCCGCACTGGGGCAAGGAGTACCATATAGACCGCGCCTATCTGCGCTCGCAGTATCCTCAGGTTGATGCCTTCTGCGCACTCAGGCACCGGCTGGACCCTGACCACAAATTTAGTAACACTATGATAGATGCTATCTGCGGCACGATATGATACTCAATAAAGACCCGCCACTCCGGAAGTAGGTGCGGCGGGTATGAGCTGGGTGGGTAAAGCGTTTCCGGTCAGGTTAGTTGCCGTTGTATTGATCGTCTAGCATGTGGGTGGGTTTTAATGACACAAAACTATGCTCTATGCGTCCAAAAGCACTTTACAAAGGTTAATTTCTACTTTCCTGATATTCTTTTTCTGATGCGCGATAGCGACACCGGTGTGATACCGAGGTAGGATGCCAGATACTTGAGCGGAGCACGGTCTATGAGCCCGGGCTGCTCCAGCAGGATACGCTGGTAGCGCTCCTCCGGGCTGCGCTGGGTAAACTCCTCTATGCGCCGTATCGCATTGACCAGGGTCTCCTCCAGTACCAGATTGTAAAAGCGCATCAGGTCCAGATCCTGTTCGGCTTTTTCTTTAAAGGCTTTAAAATCCCCCGTGAAAAGGATGGTCGGCTCTATAGCCTCTGACGTCTCT
>JAFDYP010000080.1 GCA_018267355.1 Bacteroidota bacterium | reverse complement strand
TGAAGTCTCCACGCTCCAGCACCTGCCGCGCACGGATGAGATAAAACTCACCCTTGATCTTGCTCACGGAGTCTACCGGTATCAGGTAGCGAGGTTTATTTTTCACCTCAGTGATGGCTATCTCCTTGAGCTGCACATCTGTGGCCATAAAGTTTGAGTCCGTCTTGTAGCTGGCCAGCGGATCTACATTGATCTTTTTCTCCTTGTAGAGCATTGTGGAGTCATACTTCATATCCAGGGTCAAATATGGACCGGGCTTCACATATAGTTCGGGTTTTTGGGCGCTGATGGCAGGTACATATACCTGCTCGTGCAGGATCTTGGAAGAGTCTACTACTGCCACCTGATCCTGCGCATCAGGGCCTTTCTTCTCTTTTTTGTTTTGGTCTTTTGGCTTTCTGCCGGGCCTGCCTGCACCACCCGTAGCAGCATCAGCGTCATTATCTGCGCTGATGGCATCAGGTTTTTCCGCCTTTGGCTGTTCTTGTTTTTTAGCAGTATTGCTATGACTTTCTCTGGTACTCCCGTCAAAGCTATTATCCTCTGCCATGGAGAAATTATTGTCTGCCGGAGCGTTGGTCTTTTTAGGCGCAGCAGGAGGGGTAGCAGCCGGAGCATTATTTGACGCTGCTGCAGCATCTACGCGCTTAGCGGTGTCTTTGGGTGTGATCGCGACCGGGCTATTTTTGTGTGTTGTATCAGCCTTCACTACAGGCGGGATACTGTGCGGTGTATCAGCATGGACTGCGACAGTGTTATTACGTTTTACTGTGTCCTTCGTTGCGGTGGCCACTGTCGCTTTGTGCACGGAGTCAGTCTTAGCTCCGATGGTTGACTTTTTTACCGTGTCTGCTTTAGCCTGGATCCCTTGAACTACTGTATCCTTTTTTACCGTAGGTGAAGGAACGTGATGAGTGGTATCACCTGCGTTTTTTATAGCAGTTATTTTCGCAGAATCTACCTTGACTGCTACTACTGATGTGCTATTGTTTTTAGATGTGGGCTGAGATACGGTCGCATTGTCAGCTACGTGAGCGGTAGGTCTGGTAGCGGCCGGAATGATGGCCTGCATAGCCTCTCGTGGCAGGAGGGCGAGAGTACCTTTCTGGCGAGGATGCTCGGTGATGCTGACCTTCGCATGCCTGATCACCATCGGCGCTATGTCTACGCGCTGCAGCAGTCCGAAGGGCCCCTTGGATGCCGCAGTCGTAGAAGTAGCAGGAAGCGTGATGACAGGTGATGGTTTAGTGGCCGGGGCCGGAGATGGAGTGGGTTTGACTGTTGCCACAGCTACGGGCGCAGGTTTAGAGACAGGGGGTGTTATGGCCGGTTTGCTCTCGGTGGTGACAGGAGCCTGAGCTACTTTGACTGGAGGCACTGCCATACGGACCGGTGTATCTATTGCTACAGGAGTAGCGACCCGGGGAACAGGAGCAGCAGCAGGCGAAGCCTGCACAACGACCGGTGGTTTTGCAACCGGGGTGTCTGTGCGGATGTGTACAGCAGTATCCTCTACGAGCAGCTCATCGTGCTTGGCCTTGATACGTGCATAGTTGCTCTCGTAGGTGATCTGATCACCCCAGTGCGTATCTTTAGCCATCTCCTCTCGCTCGTAGTTGGCCTTGGCGTAGGCTACGTTGTCACGGAGGTATTCGTTTTCTGTGATCCTGTTTCGCAGGCGTATGCGGAGGTTATTCAGTGTGGCCTTGACCCTGTGCAGGCTATCTATCTCCTTGCCTAGCGGGCCGTTGCTATAGTACCGGTCCCGGGCCATACGCATTCGACCCAGCACGGAGTTGAGGTCATCATCATGGCTAAATCCAAACTCAGCCTGCTTCAGCGAGTCCATGCGAAAGGAGACGACGTTGATACGCTTGTCCACGCGCTCGATGTGATCGCCCACGCGTACGAACTGAACCGAGTCGTCCTGCGCCTCAGAGGCGGGGATGAAGTCGTCCTTGATATCGAGATCAAAACCATCGCCTATCACCTCATAGTCTACAGATGGCTGCCGGTCCTGGCTGAGCATACCTGCGTCAGAGCTGGCCTCCATGCCGGGATCCCACCCGCGGGGGCGCACCTTGACAGGTACGAGCAGGGTCATGCCGGGATAGCAGGTAAAGTTCTTTGATGAAAGTTTATTGAGCTTTTTGAGTGTTTTGACCGGCACCAGAAATCGGACAGCTATATTCTTCAGCTTATCGCCTTTCACCACGATATAGGGCACGTTGCGCACGGATACATCGTCCGGTCCACCGGGAGTACCGGATGTGAGGGAGGGCATACAGCACAGCACCATCGCTACTATCACTATCAGAAATCTATCCTTCAACTTTCCTTACTTCTTACTTTTAACCTGGGCCGGAGCCTTATCCGGATCATCTGCCCACTCATTGAGGTGGATGGTACTGACCTCTGCCTCCTCCGGGTGTGCTGCTGCATAGGCTGCATTGTCTACCAGGTTCTCATAGTCTGCCACACGGGCATTGATACCGCTTTTCTCTGCATTGAGCCCGGCCTTCTGCTTATTGAGAGAGTCTATCACAGCATCCAGTGCAGCATGCGGGTTGTTTCTCATGCGGGAGATCATCAGTTTCTTCTGATCGCGCAGAGAGAGGTCTGAGTAGGCTGCATTCTCCTCGCGCAGCACAGAGTCATATTTGATATACAGCACGTTCAGTTTGCGGTCCAGCACCCGGATCTCTTTGTCTATCATGGCGCGGCGTACGGTATCTGTTTCTACATCCATCATGTTTACGAAGTCCTCGCTCACATAAGCATCCAGAGAGTCCGGATCCAGTGCAAAGTCAGCTATGCTGAAATCTGACGACTCGCGCTGCTGGTGGCTTTTACGCTTCAGCCAGACCGGTATCACGAGCGCCTTGCCGGCATAGACCATCTGCCTTTTGCGCAGGTGCGGATTCAGCGGCTTCATTTCTTTGAAACTCACGTGAAACCTGTTTGCAATATTTTTCACCCTGTCAGCCTTGCGGACTATGAAGGTGATATTGCGCCGCATGCGCTCCCGCTCCGCCATGGCAGGCATGGTAGCAGCCAGCATCAGCCAGGAGGTGAGCGCTATGGTCAGAAGTTTGATAGGTTTCATGTCAGCCCGGGTATCTTTGATTTATCAGTATATAAATTTGATTTATCAGTATATAAAAACGTCATTGATCACCTCTACGCCCAGCTCCTGATTGACCACATCGCGTATCTGCATACGTGAGTAGAAGAGCTCGCTGCGCAGCGGTGCAGAGTCTACCGTGATGTAGAGGCGGTCTGCCTTGAGCCGTATGGCGGTAGTATGGCGCGCTACAGACCTGCCCATCACACGCTCCCACATGGCCTCTACGCGAGCCTCATATACGCCATGGCGCAGGTTCAGCTCGGCCAGCACGGACTGTATGGCTGCTCCTAGTGTCACTGTATTTGTCTTGCGCATGGTATACTATGGTATCTGGTATATATCAAAGAGGGCAGTATCGGCGCCCAGCTCGTCAGTGATGTGCTGCTCGTCAGTATCAGTGATGAATATCTGGCCGAAATCCTCGCCCGAGAGCAGCTGTACCAGCTGGCGGCTCCTTTCCCCATCAATTTTATCAAAAATATCGTCAATAAGCAAAAAGGGATGGAAAGATTTATGCGCACGGATATA
>JAFDYP010000007.1 GCA_018267355.1 Bacteroidota bacterium | reverse complement strand
TCGCTGATGTGAGCCACCCAGGGCGCGCCAGTGGCCCGCTTCAAGAACCAGGCCGCCACATTGCTTACATGTTTCGTGGCCCTCGAATAGAGGATCGCAGGCCCATTTTCCTTCATCCACCGCTTCCCTGCCGGCAGAGCTGAGAACAGCCAGAACAAGAAAGTCTCCGGCAGAAGGTGATAATGCAGAAGAGTGAGGATCAGGCGCCCCAGGCGCGGCCACTTCCTCCGCAGCACGGCATCATAGCTGGGCGTGCGGAGGATCTCCAGGCCCTTCGGCAGGCCTTCGAGCATGCCGAAATCCAGCCCCTGATGCATGTGCTCGGTCGTCGTGGTAAGCACAGAAATTTTCCATCCACGGCTGGCGAGGTCGATGGTATTAAGGCGCACCAAGGCAGATTCAGGGCCAAGCGTGGGAGGAAAATTGTGGGAGACCAGCAGCAGCCTGCCACGCGAGCCTGTTGGGGAGGGTTCATCTATGTTCTGCATGCAAATATTCCCTCAAGCCTGCACCGCTGCACCGCTTTTGCGGCATGCAAACAATATCCATGATGAAGTTTGATCGAGCTCAGGCACCGAGGACTCATTCCCCACTTGATTGAAAATCGAGATGACCTCAAAACCTAGCGCATCCAACTGGTCCCGCTGCGCCGTCTTGGTGAGGTAGCAATTCGGCGCGGCAAAGACGTTGCCGCTGTCATGCCGCATCTCATAATCCCGGTCTATATACGCAAGTGCCCTCGTCCGCCACCAGTTGAAGATGCCGCCTAGATAGCGGTGAAGGTTCTCCAACATGCGCAGCGGATGCTTCGAGAAACTCAAGTTGCAGACTGAAAAGGGGCCCGGCGTCTTCTGGTCGCGGTTGTGAAAGGAGAAGATGAACCAACCGCCTGGCTTCAATACGCGATGGATCTCCTTCATCGCCGCGAGGCGTCCCACAAAAGAAAGGCTGTCTATTCCATTGAAGGAAAAGATGACCGTATCGAACTCACCATCATGGTAGGCAGACAGATCCCGGGCATCCATGACATTCAGCCTGGTGTCCGGAAAACGGGCGACCGCGGCGGCGACCATGTCCGACGAGTAATCGACCCCCACATATCTGGCCGCTCTTGGCAGCAGAAAACGCGTCGTGCGCCCGGCGCCGATGCCGATGTCCAGCACATGGCGGGCATCCACCGCCTCCGCACCGTGCTTGTCGAGGAAAGCCTGCTCTTCCGCCATGATGAAGTCCTTGGTGGCATACCAGTCCGCGATGGCACGGCTTTGGTAGAAGCGTTGATTCAGGGTATCGAGATCAATAGGCATCGAATTCTGGGCAGAAGAGGAAGGGAACATACTTGCAGCCTCCCTTGAGGACGCAACAGCAATGCCAACAATGTCACCAGATGAAACCGTGCCCCGCACTCGTTCATGCGGACACCAGCCCGCGGATCGAAGCATCGCCGATGGCGAGATACTGCACGACCTGCGCGGTTCGCAGGTCATTGGTCATACCGAGTCGGCGGAGCAAAAATGGACTTGCCGGCAGGGTGTTCAACCCGCCGAGCGTGGTGAGCGAAGAACGGAAGCCGCACTCACGAAGAATCTGTTCGGAGGTGTCCGAAAAGTCACCCGCAGCCCCGTTGGGATAGCAGAAATGCAAGCAAGGGCGGCCAGTCTCCCGCTCGATGCGACGGCGAGACTCCAGCAATTCATTACGGATAACTGCGGGTGCCGCACGACCCAAAATAACATGGGAGTGAGTGTGTGATCCGAAAAAAACCAGCCCGCTCGCGGACATTTCACGCACCTGTGCCCAGTCAAGTGACTGATAGATGGCAGGCACCCCCTCACGGTCCACACGCCCAAGACTGTGCCCCATCTCCGCCTCCAGTTTTTCCACTGCAGCCAGGATCTCCGCCTGAGGCAAAGTCTTGAGCTTCTCTTTGAATGAAATCAATTCCCTCCTCGCACTGGTTGAGTACTGCATCGCGAAATCGACCCGGTCCACCCAGATGGGCAGCTTCTCGTCAACGAACTCAGTCTCCAAATAGATTGTTGCAGGCAGGCCGTAACTGCGCAACACAGGATAGGCAAGATGGTAGTTCGATGCGAAACCATCGTCAAAAGTGAGCACTGCAGGAAAGGGCGGCAGTTTCCTGCCGTTTTCCAGCTTCTCCACCAGTTCGTCCATCGAAAGAACGTCATAATGAACGGACAGGTGATTCACCAGCGCTTCAAACCGCTCTACATGCAGGTGCTTGTGCTGACAGTTCTCAAGCCCCTTATGCACCTTGTCCGTCAAACCGTGAAACATCAGCACACGGAGTTCACCGCGATGACGCTCACGTCCCCATCCATTGAGCATGGATGCGGCGGTGTCATGGATCTTGGATCGCCAGGACATGAAGAGGAGACCAGTAGGCTGGGAAGAGTTGCGAATCTTGTTCAAGAAAGATTGCTTGTCGTCAAGGAAGTCACGGTAATTATTTCATCCTCATTAGAATTTTGCCTGTAAAAAAGCACCGCAGTCTTTACAATCTTCATTCCGCCTGCTGTGTATCGCCATGACCTTCCATGAACTCAGGCGTGTCATCACTGCCGACCAGTACCGCTACGAGGCCGGCTCGGGCTGGCGCGACTTCATCCGCCAGTGGATCAAAGAAGGCGGATTCCGTTTCAACGTGATCATGCGCCTCTGTTCCTTTTTCCGCTCGCAGCCGCTCACCCGCTATGGAGTTTATCATATATGCTTATGGATGCACCGGCGCATGCAGGTAAAGTACGGCGTCTATATCGAATCGTCCATGCAAATTGGGGCTGGACTATACATCGGCCACCCCAACTCCATCGTGGTCAACACCCGCTGTATCATTGGTAAAAACTGTACCTTGAGCCATGGCGTGACCCTTGGCCAAACGCACGGCCGCAGCAAACATCCGGGCGTTCCGGTCATTGGTGACCGTGTGTATCTGGGATGCGGCGCGAAAATTCTGGGCGGTATCCATGTTGGTGATGATGTAGTCGTGGCTCCCAACGCGGTGCTGACCAAAGATGCACCTCCAAGCGCCGTCATGGCTGGCATCCCCGCAAAGATCCAGTCTCTGGAAGGGTCTCAGGGGTATGTTTCGAACACTTTGCCGCCAGATTTCTGAGACGCTCCCACGAGCAGAAAGAGCGCCTGCACGGCTTATTCCCTGCTCCAGCGTCTCACCCATGGCAGATGACCTGAGAGAAGTTTGCGTGCTTCGGGGTCCATCACCAGCCACGGAAAACACAGGAGAAACAGGACGCCATAACAGGCTCCGTAAAAGAGAATGCTGCCATACTCCGGCAATACCATGTGGTGCACACACCAGGCGAACAATCCGGGCACCAGCATGCCTTTGAGGCCCGGCCACAACACATGACACAAGAAATAACTGAAGGCATTCAGGCCGGTGCAACGATGCACCAACCACGCCATGACCAGGCCACGGGAAATGAACATTTCAATGCCGGAGCCAAGGACGACCCCCATCACTCCGAAACGCAGTCCAAGTATGATGCTCAGTGAGGCGCTGCAAAAGCCGCCAATGAAACAAAGCCAGACAATCCACTGTGTTTTGCCCACCGTGTACAACAGGTTGTAGGCGGGAAACTGCATGAAATGCACGGTGTAAGGCACGGCCAAAATCAGCAGCACTTGGTTGGCGGCAGCCATGGAGTCGCCCACCCAGCGCTGGAGAAAAGGACCGGCGATAAACACCACCCCCGTCATGGCCGCAGCGCTAAATCCAGAGGTGATGTGCGTGACCCGCAGATACTGATGCTGAAGTTTTTCAGGCTCATCGGCACCGTGAAGCTGGCCAAACGCCGCAAGCAACTGGCCGCCGAACAAGGCGTTGACCATGTCCTGAAGCAAGGTGATCAGCCGCACGCCGACTGAATA
>JAFDYP010000079.1 GCA_018267355.1 Bacteroidota bacterium | reverse complement strand
CCAGCAGTACGGCTCCGTACAGGTGAGTATCTCCCGCTCTGATAGCGTAGTAGACGGCACCTTTAACATAGCGGCAGTAGATGATGGATACGGCCTCAGTACGACCCCTACCAATATCAATATCAGCAATGGCTCGTTTCATGTAGCCCGGAGCAGATATTACTACTGATGCGACATCTTACGAAATGTAGCAGCATAGAGAATGGCGCCTCCGGTGCCCAGGAATACTTCGTCTAAAAAATTCACAGGTCAGATAATTACAACGCCCTAAAATAGAAATGATGAAAAATGTAATTAATGTCTTTGCGGCTTTACTTCTTGTCTTAGCGATAGCTGGCTGCAAAAAAGGCGGCTGGTCGTGTAGCGGGAGTAGCTGCTACTCCGTGGAAGGTGGAGACTTTGCTAGCCAAAGCAGCTGTGAAAGCTACTGCAGTAGCAATGGCGGCGGCGGTGGTGGCGGTGGTGGTGGTGGTGGTAATAATTGCACCTACTCCACATACTCAGGCAGCAGCTGCAGTTCTGGCTACGTACAGGTGAGCGCTACTACCTGCTGTCCGTCCTCCTCTCCGTACTGGTGCTCAGGTACGAATAATTGCTATAGCAGTTGCGCTTCGGCTGCAGCAAATTGCAGTGGTAGTGTAGTCTTGGGTTCTTATGGCAGCGGAGGAGGTGGTGGAGGAGGTGGTGGTGGTGGTGGCTCTACCGGTCAGCTGATGGTATGGACGGCTACTGACTGGCAGTGCGGGACGATAAGTGTCAGCTGCGGAGGCTACTCCGGTGGCGTGAGCCAGTACTACTATTCCGGTACACCTAGCTGCGGAGCTTCTGGTTGTGCCACTTTTACACTGGCACCCGGCACCTATACTGTGTCGGCTAGTTGCTCCAGTCGCAGCTGGCCTGGTGGTACGTATACTGTGACTGCAGGCGGATGCAATACTGTAAAACTAAACTAGCGGATGAAAGCCCCCTACACGCCATGGCTGGCAGCCATCACAGCACTTTTGATCGCTCAGGTAGCGCTGACGGGATATATGACCTTTGGCAAGGGCAGAGAAAGTGCTACCACTATGGAGCATGCGCCCATAGGTGGACAGCCGTCTCTGAGATCTATGCCAGATCTACCTAAGACGAATATTTCATTCTTACAGACGGTACATGATTTCGGAGTGATAAAAGACGACAAGAAGCAATACGCCACTTTTGATTTTGTCAATAAGGGTAAAGAACCGCTGCTGATACTCAGTGCCGAGGGTAGCTGTGGCTGTACGGTACCTACGTGGCCTCGGGAACCGGTAGCACCAGGTAAGACCGGCAAAATAGAAGTGTCCTTTGATCCAAATGGCAAGACCGGTGAGCACACTAAAATAGTGACCATCACAGCAAACACTGATCCTCAAACCACGATTCTAACTATCAAAGCCACAATTGTAAAAAGCAATT
Organism: Bacteroidota bacterium; assembly: GCA_018267355.1. GTDB lineage: Bacteria > Bacteroidota > Bacteroidia > Chitinophagales > LD1 > UBA1941. The sequence goes on along the minus strand of JAFDYP010000079.1, from coordinate 2,756 downwards.
AAAACTCTCGATATGAAAAAATATCTGATCATTAGTATCGCGCTGGTATGTATAGTACTGGGCAGCTGCAAAAAAGACTCCTCCGGTCACCATATTTCCGGGCAGGTACTCGACGAAAATGGCAACGCCGTAAGCGGTGCTACCGTCACCTACAGGTCGGGTAGGACCACCACAGATGCATCGGGCAACTTCGGTTTCTCCAATATAGCGAGTGGAGCGATCCAGCTCAAAGCGGAAGCCTCCGGCTATTTTGTGAATTACAAAAACGTGGAAAATATAGATGGCTCCGGCGTACAGGCCCAGATAGTACTGCTGACCAAAAATACTATCGGAGCTCTGAATGCCACTGCCGGTGGTACCGCGGGTGCTACGGGTCTTAGGGTGATAGCGCCTGCCAATGCATTTACTACAGCCAGCGGAGCTGCATACACGGGCAACGTCTTTGTAAATGCGCGGTATATAGACAAAAACAATAGTAAGATAGCCGACCTAATGCCCGGCGGGGACTTTGCAGCGATCGATGCCGGCGGTGCAGAGGGGGGTATGAGAACTTATGGATTTGTAGCTACCGAATTCACCGATGCAGATGGCAATGTGCTCACACCTGCCAATACCGTAAAAACTGCCATCACTCTACCGGGCGGTGTGGCTGATCCGACTACGACTGGCGCGCAGGCCTGGGCATATGACCAGGCTACTGGCAAGTGGGGATCACCCACTCAGATCACCACCGCGGCCAATGAATACTACCTGCCCTGCATCACGCTGTATCAGAATATAGATGCATTTGTACCCACAGGTACGATAGAGGGTACTGTCACGTGTAGCAGTGGCGCACCGGCAGCCTACGTACCTATCACCATCGAGAGCCAATACGATAAATACATAACCGTGACCAATCAAAACGGCAAATACAAAGCTAAAGTAGAAGCTACGAATGGTAGCTGGTCTTATACCATATCCGCTACTGGCGGCACGTCCATCACCGTGAGTACGGTACCGGCCAATCAGACCACTACCGCACCAGATCTCACGGAGAGCCAGTGTAGCAATGGCGGCGGCGGGAGTGGGGGCTCAGGACAATTTACGTATGGGGGAGGGAGCTACAGCGGGATGTGTGCCTCTGTAGCTGATGTCAGCGGCAGTGGGGGTATAGATGTCACTATCGCCACGGGCAGTGGTGCCAGCTTTATCATCTACAATATGCCTACAGCCAGTAGTGGCACATATAGTTTCACAGACGGCTGGACGAATGTGAATACAAGTGCGCTATATGCGCTGTGTAATGTGGGCAATGGGGCTGCGCAGACTGCCTCTCAGAGCGGTACGGTGACCAAAACGGGGGCGAATAGTTTTACATTCTCCTGTACGATGAGCGACATCATATCCGGACAGACGTACAGCGCATCCGGCAGCGGTACTTACTAGGGGACAAAGACGCATCACCCCGATAATAATCAAACCACGCATGCCGAAAAGTGGCTTTCAAGAAGTAGGCAAAAAAGGATACCCAGACATGAAAAGTTTGATCAAAGCGATAGTCACGATTGGCTTCATCACATCTATTAGTTCGTGCAAAATGACCGCAGTCACGACCACATCCACCACTGCCAAGGCACGGGACATACCTGCAGCGCCCATCATCCAAAACCCCAATATAGCCGACCTGGATGTGAAAGAAAGAAAGGTGACAGGCACCTACACCGACAAAAACAAGACAGAAGAATACGCCAAGAACAGAGCAGTATATGACGCACTGGAGAAAAGCGCTGCTGATGTACTGGTAGAACCATCTTATACCATAGAGCACGACTGGGGCTCAGGAGCTATCTCTGTCACTGTAGAGGGTTTCCCGGCCACCTATAAAAACTTTCGCAATCCGACTACCGAGGACTCTCTGGCCTTAGGCTGGAAAGTGATACAGAAATCCAGCGAACCAGAGATGAGTAATGGTACTGTTTCTATCTTGAATATCCACACACAGCAGCAGCAGCAAGCCACCCCTCCTCCCGATAACCTGGCCACTGTAAAAGAGCGTACAGCTCTGCCATCAATGGATCTGTCAGTTTATAACAGGTTACACAAATCCGGCAGTAGACTTTTAGGCATAGGCCTGCCTATGCTGATCAGCGGCATAGTGATAGCAGGATGCAGCCCTCTGTACTATACTGATGATTACTACAATGGCAGCTACAACTATGATGAAAGTGGTGTCATAGCCGGCGCTACCATAGGATCTGCCATGGCCATGTCAGGGCTGATCATGACCGCAGTAGGCGGTGGCAGGCTCACACAGGCCCGGCATATCAAGAGAAGGGCACAGCAGCAAGACCTGGCATTTATGCCCCGGCTAGCCGTAAGCCCCAACCATTATTCAGCCGGCCTTTCCATCAAATTTTAAAACCCTAAAGCCATACCAATGAAGTCTAAAATGTATTTTCTCGCAGGCACCTTGTCACTGGCACTTATCTCGTGCAAGGGTTATGACGAAATACTGGTCTCTACACACACTCAGGATATAGCCGGCAAAAATAGACTATACACTATCCCCCTCACCGTAGATCTGAATATAGCAAGCTCCAGAGTGACCGGCTCCTATAGCTCCAAGCAGCTCGTCTCTGTAGAGTATGCGAAAACCCAGGCAAATGCAGATGCACTACAAAAAGCAAACGCAGATATCCTGATCGAGCCGCAGTACTATGTAGAGATCAAAGACAACAAAATCGAAGCGCAGGTGGTGGGCTATCCGGCCCATT
>JAFDYP010000078.1 GCA_018267355.1 Bacteroidota bacterium | reverse complement strand
AGGAAGCTCAAGCCGACACCGCGTATGATAGCGCCTGGTGGCCAGCGTGCTGCCGTAGTGAATAACTCCAATGCACCCAAAAGGGCAGCTCGCTCCGGATCACTGCAGAAAGTAATGATAGGCAGCGCAGGCAACCTGCTGACCGTGCTCAACAGTGCCAGCCGCGATATAGTATGCGACAGCGTGATCAATACGGTACTCTTCATACACAGAAATGACCAATCTGCAGCGTGCTGCAATACCGGCAATAACAACGTGGGTATGTACCGCTTTGACTACTCTAAGGATGGAGGCAATACCTGGACCCTGAATCTGGGCGTACTCAATCCGTCTAATGACAACGGCTCTCCCGGTATCAATGGCCGCTATCCGCAGGCCATGCTGGAGCGCCAGGCATGGCAGACCAATGCTGACAGCACCTGGTTTATCTATGACGGTACATGGCACAATGGCGAGTCTATAGCAGTATGGGAAGGTAACTACTATGGTGCAGGACAGCTCGGTGGTGGCAATGCTACCTACAGCGAGGCCCGCGACACTGTAAACCATGGCGAGGTAGAGATATTTGAAAGCCTCACACGTGGAGCTGCGCATACCTACTGGAATATCACCAGGGCATACATCCAGACGTCAAATACTACTGACTCTATCTATGGCCTGGTACTGGAGAAGGGTGTATATGACACCACTACTCATGCCACTACATGGACCAGCAGGGTGCTGCCTGTAGCAGCGGCTCACTTCTACGATGCTAACAGCAATCCTGTAGGCCATGCGCTCCTCAATCCTACTGTCGCGTTTGACCCTACAGGTCAGATAGGCTGGATACTTTTCACAGCAGATATGGTAGAGGACCAGCGCTTTGTACTGCAGCCACAGGTGATGAAGACCACTGACGGTGGTGCCACATGGGGTCCTGTAGAGACACTGGACCTGGACAATATGCCTGGTATGTTTAATACAACAGTGACTACCGCTGGTACCGTGAAGTCTATCATGGGCGATGCTCAGATCACTGTAGACTCTGCCGGCAATCCTCACATCATAGCGATAGTAGATCAGGCAGACAGCACTTCAAACCAATATAGCTTCTACCCGCTGTCTGTGAATGTACTCTATGACATCTATCGCAATCCATCTGTGCCTGGCTGCGACTGGCAGGCAAACTTCCTGGCACAAGTATTCTCTTACTCGGCAGACTATACTGTAGCCTCGGGATCTGACCCTGCGGCCAGCGATGGCAACCGTGTGCAGGTATCCCGCAGCGATGACGGCACCAAAATCTTTGCCTTCTGGAATGACTCAGATACTACTACTACTGCCACTCTCACTACAGCAGATCAGACCAATACCAGCCCTAACCTCTTTGGTGTCGGTATAGATATGACTACCCGCAAGGTGACCGATATCAAGAATTTCACTGAAGGTGATTCACTCTTTGGTGGTCTCACTGCCAATGCAGCAGCAGGCGCACTGAACGGTTCACTTTTCCCTACTATCTCTTACAATCCACTGCACAAAACCAATGGCGACTGGAATATACCAGGAGTACTGACCAATCCGGACTACCGTGCAGCCGTAGGAGCCAAGTCTAGTGGTAACCCTGCCCAGTTCTACTATTGCAAAAACCTGAACTTCAGCCCATCTGACTTTGTCAATAAGTTTGACAACGCTCCGCCTACTCTGACTGTAAATGGTGCAGATACTGTATTTGTACAGAAAGGCCACCCATATGTACCACCTACAGCTACAGCATCTGACTGCCACTATGGTGTGATACAGCCTAGCTACACTAATAATATACCTGTAGACGGCAACCAGAACACTGACTCTGTGGGTGTATTCTACGCTACATGGACAGCTACCAATCCTGAAAACAATAGCACCAGCTTCACACAGACTGTGATCGTAGCTGATGTGCCTATCGCTCACATCACTTATCAAAAGTGGACGGGCAAGACCTTCTTCTTCAAGGATAGCAGCGAAAACTTCCCTACTAATCACGTGTGGAGCTGGGGAGATGGTACTTCAAACAACTTCAATGTAACGCAATACACCAAGACATATTCGTCTAACGGCACCAAGACTGTAATACTGACAGTGTCCAACGTATTTGGCTCAGACAAGGATACAGCCTTTGTACTGGTGACTATAGGCATCAACGATCCTGAGTTTGAAAAGACGATCAGTGTTTACCCTAACCCATCTACTGGTGTGCTGAATATAGAAATGCCATCTAACGCTAATGATGAAGCTATGGCGACCATATTCAACGCTCTGGGTGAGGTAGCCTCTGAGTCTACCGTACTCAAGGACACTAAGACTACACTCAACCTCGGCAACCTGGCTCCGGGTGTATATATCCTGAAGATACAGACTGCCTCAGGCAAGAATGCGCTGAAGCAGATCACTGTGGTGAAGTAATCCGTAATCACAATATTTGTTTAAGAACCCTGCCTTGCGGCAGGGTTCTTTTTTTGTGTGCAACCCTCACCACTATAGTCCCATCATAGCAAGGACATACAGCAGGAGGCTTAATTATTTTTAACGGTATTTTGTACAGCCCCCTGCCCTTGTTAAATTAATTCTGAATAGATTTGGCCATCAAACAAACAAAGACCAGGATGAGAAAATTTTCTGCCACACTT
>JAFDYP010000077.1 GCA_018267355.1 Bacteroidota bacterium | reverse complement strand
CTGACAAGGTCGCAACGGGCAATGCTATGAGAGTGGCTATAGCTAGCACTGTGTAAAGATACGGATCATTGATACTGCCCCGTGTCTTATAAAACCTGTATATATAGTAGTAAATAAGATTCACGTTTTTATTGTTGCTGTTTGCAAAAGTAAGCAATATAAATGCTGCTATGGACTTGTAAAGAGCTTACGTCGAATGCATGAAATGGAAGATTGCTTCGCTATCGCTCGCAAATGATCTGTTTATTTATTACCACAACATTTAAATCCATGCCTACTCGGGATGATAGACCCGCTCTGCATTGCGGAGTATTTCGGCTTTGTTGAAGGTCATCTGCTTGAATTGTTCTTTTTCAAACATAACCATCTGGTCGGTGTAGTGCGGGCTGGTGGGGTCTGCTGAGACGCCGTAGGGGCTGATGGTGCGAAGGTCTACGCCGTCCTTGCTAAATTTCACCAACTGTATGTAGCCGTCGCCGCTGGTCACTTTGTAGATGCCTTTCTTTTTGTCTATGAGTTTCGGGTCTGCGGCGCGGGGCACCTCTCGCAGGCCGCTGGCGGGTATGCTCACGGTGCCACGTATGAGGCGCTGTACAGCGCCCAGGGGTATGTCTATGCTGCCGTGTGTCTCTATGAGCTGCTGCTGCGCGTGGCGTACGGCCTCTACCGCTTCAGACTCTGTGAGCGTATCCTTTTTGATCATGAGAAAGGCGAAGGGGCCGTTGAGTTTTTTCATCAGGTACTCGTGCGTGAGCATGGCGAGGGCAGCGTCCTTATTGTCTACGGTGCCGGACCAGTCCCAGTGTTTCAGTTTTGTGATAGCTGCAGAGAGGTCGGGATATTTCTGCGCGTCGAGGTGATAAAGTGCACGGAAGTTACGCGCATAGGTACCGTCTGCTGCATAGTGCTTGTCAAACTTCACATCGAGGAACTGCTGCCAGGTGATCTTACCTTTTATAGCATTCAGCATCTCGCCAAAGCGCTCACCGCGGTTGTAGGTGAAGAGCTGCATGCCGGGGAAATAGCCGCGCCAGTTGCACGCAGTGCCGGAGGTGGCCAGCGGTGTCTGATTGCAGCTATAGACGAAGCCACACGAGGGATCGAGCAGCGCGGGTTTGCGGTCATATGGTAGGAGCCTTTGCCACACATATTGCGAGGAGGTACCCGGCATGGGCACATGCCAGCGGATGGCAGTATCGCGCAGCGGTACCTGGCAGCCGCTCTGCCAGAAGATATGCCCGTCGCGATCTCCATACACGATATTAAAGAGTGGAATGGCCTCCATCTTAATAGCCTTTTCAAACTCGCTCCAGTTCTTCGCCTTGTCCATGTGGTACCACTGCTCGGCGGCGCGTATATCACGATAGCCGGGGAAGCGCAGCGCATAGTCGCCATCCTTATTGCTAAAGACGGGCCCCTGCACCGTGTAGAGGATCTTCCGGCTGACGGGCAGTACTATTTTGCCGAGACGGATGCGTAGGTGCGCAGTGCGCGTATCAAATTTGCGCCATTGACCATCGTAGAAATATTTATTGCCACGGCGCTGTAGTTTGTAGATATCGCCGAAGTTGTGATAGTTGGTAGTGTGGGCCCAGCCCAGGTGCTGATTGCTACCTACAAAGACGGTGACACCGCCCGGGAATAAGCCGCCGATAATATCCCAACCCTCGTCGCTACACAGGTGTGCCTCGTACCAGGCGAAGCGCCCCTCTAGCGGCTGGTGGCTATTGACCGCGAGCCAGGTGCGGCCATCCTCGGTGCGCGAGGGGGCGATGGACATGGCATTGGAGCCGATCTCATTGGGCTGGTGAAAGAACTCGATGCGGCGGTCCTTGATGGATTTCAGCGCGATACCGGCACCGGCAAAGAGGGTGAGATTCAGCGTATAGCTACGGATAATGTCGTGCTCATTGAAGGGCAGCGCGCGCTTGACCAACACCCTGTCCGGGTGGGCGGCAGCGTAGGCATTGACACCTTGTATGTAGCCCGTGAGTACCGCCTTGAATTGCGGCGAAAATGCCTGCTCATAATGATGATCTACAAAAGTATCTATGCCGAAGAACTGCATGGCAAAGTCGAATAGTACGCCATTCTTGCCCTCTACCTCTCCCAGCAGGCTGCGGCTCTGGAGGAGATTCTCCTGCACAGAGCGGAAGTCATCCTCGCAGTGTGCCCAGGCCAGGCCGTAGGCCACCTCAGCATCAGTAGCAGCAAAGATATGCGGCACGCCAAAGCTATCACGCGCGATGGTGACAGCCGCGGGTGAGACCTGTGCGATGGCAACACCGGAATAAATGAGCGCGAGAATAAAAATGAATGGACGCATGGATAGAATGATGCAGGTGTACAGAATACTGACGCTAAAATAGAACGGGATAGCATACTACAAACTTAAGTCTGTGAGCGTGCCACAAAAATCAACAAGCGGCAGCGCTGATTGTTTGGTCCATATTGTATACAAATAAATCCCGCGCGAAACTCCTGTGGTGAAAGGTTTACTACACAGAGGATACGGAGGGAACAGCCAGAGATGAGAAAGCGGATTTAAAACTTCCCTGTGACCTATTATAAGTCACTTTATGCATGATAACATCTCTGTGAACTCTGTGTGGTAATCAAAATACGTTTTGAACCACATAGAGCACATAGATCACATAGAAGTACAAAAATCACCATCGCATTTGCTCAATACGTGATAATATCTCTGTGCCCTCTGTGATCGAAACTTCGTGTACTCTGCGTAGTAAAGCCTCCTAATTAAAACTCGCCCGAAACTCAAGCGGTGAAAGGTTTGTTTTTGATTTAAAGAGCTTGCTAAATGACTGTGAGTGCTCAAAGCCGAGGGCGTAGGCTATCTGGCTCACGGTGAGGTCTGTGGTAGAGAGTTGCTGCTTGGCTTTGTCTATCAGTTTCTCGTGGATGTGCTGCTGGGTGGTCTGGCCGGTGAGCGTCTTGAGCGTGGAGCTGAGATAGTTTGGCGAGACGTGCAGCGTAGCAGCGATGTGCTGCACGGTGGGCAGGCCGCGGGTGGCGATATCCTCCTGGTCAAAGTACCGCGTCAGTATCTCCTCCAGCTGCTCCAGGAGCTGATGGCTGGCCTTCTTGCGGGTCAGAAACTGTCGCTGATAAAAGCGTTCAGAATAGTTGAGCAGGACCTCCAGCTGCGCTATGATGATATCCTGCGTGAATTTGTCAATGTTGCTATTGTACTCCTGCGAGATATTCTGGATGACACCCTGTATGATGGCCTCCTCTGTATCAGACAGGTACAGGGCCTCATGCACCGAGTAGTCAAAGAAGTCATACCGCCTGATGCCGGTAGCCAGCGGCGTGTGCCACAGGAAATCAGGATGCACCAGCAGCAGCATACCGGAGCGCCGCACAGGCGCATCTGTACTGG
>JAFDYP010000076.1 GCA_018267355.1 Bacteroidota bacterium | reverse complement strand
GACGAGCCATGCTACCTTGATACAGCACTAGCCCGGTAGCCAGTAGCAATGGCAGGATCATGATGAGATAGAGACGTAGATGCTTCATAGCGGGGGATATTCTATGATGGCGCTATATTACTCAGATTATGCGTATCGCAAAGTATGATTAATCACAGGACACAACTAACACTCGTTAGTCTACTCCCATTCTATCGTAGCCGGCGGCTTGGAGCTGATGTCATAGACTACGCGATTGATACCACGCACTTGATTGATGATCTCATTAGACGTTTTCGCCAGAAACTCATAAGGCAGGTGAGACCAGTCTGCGGTCATACCGTCGGTAGAGTTTACCGCACGGAGCGCCACCACATTCTCGTAGGTACGCTCATCGCCCATCACTCCTACTGCCTTTATCGGGGTCAGGATCACTCCTGCCTGCCATACTTTGTCATACAGCTCATACTTTTTCAGATTGCCTATGAAGATATCATCAGCATCTTGCAGGATGCGGACTTTCTCAGGAGTGATATCACCCAGGATACGCACAGCGAGACCCGGACCCGGGAAAGGATGCCTGTGCAATATATCAGGATGCAACCCAAGTTCCTTACCCGCACGGCGCACCTCGTCTTTGAATAGCAAACGCAGCGGCTCTACCAGTTTCAGCTTCAGCCTGTCGGGCAGCCCGCCTACATTGTGGTGAGATTTGATGGTCATAGATGGTCCTTTCACAGATACCGACTCTATCACGTCCGGATAGATGGTACCCTGAGCCAGCCACTTCACCTCGGGGTGTTTATTTGCCTCGGCCTCAAACACTTCTATGAACACACGACCTATGATCTTGCGCTTCTGCTCAGGATCAGTGATCCCCGCTAGTTCTGAAAGGAATTTATCTCCGGCACGCACACCTACCACGTTCAGGCCCATACCCTTGTACTGCTCCAGTACACCCTCAAATTCATTCTTGCGCAGCAGCCCATTATCTACAAATATGCAGAGCAGGTTATTGCCCACCGCCTTTTGCAGCAGCAGTGCCGCTACAGACGAGTCCACACCACCACTGAGACCTAGTAGCACATGCTCCTCACCTATTTGCTCTTTCAGACCAGCTACAGTCTCAGCTACAAATGATGCCGGTGTCCACTTATGCGCAAGACCACAAACCCCAAATAGGAAGTTGTTCAGTATCTTATGCCCATCTGTAGAGTGGTACACCTCCGGATGGAATTGGATAGCATAAACCGTATTGGCAAAAGCCTTATCCCTGGCTTTGAAAGCCGCCACAGGAATGGAGTCAGATTTTGCTATGATATCAAACCGATCGCCTACAGAGGTGATAGAGTCGCCGTGACTCATCCATATCTGCGAGTGGTCGGGCACCCCCTCAAACAGCTTGGTACCATAGTCCTGTATATCCAGGTGCGCACGGCCATATTCGCGTTTATCACTCTTCTCCACCTTGCCGCCAAATTTCTGTGCAAGTAACTGTGCGCCATAGCAGACACCCAGCAGCGGCACCTGATCGGTCAGCTTCTCTATATCTATATCTGGCGCACTCTCGTCACGCACCGAGGCGGGCGATCCGGATAGGATCACACCCTTGATGTCAGGTGTCAGTGTTGGGATTTTGTTGAAAGGTACTATCTCGCAGTAGACCTCAGACTCGCGGATGCGGCGCGCTATGAGCTGTGTATACTGCGAACCGAAGTCTACGATCAGTATTTTTTCTTGCATGGCCGCAAAAGTAACGTTTAGCACATAAACTTAGCGGAAAGTTATTGGTAAGTCACACATAAGTATGTGGAATAAGACTTATGACTACTTTTACTCCATAGGTTTCTGTATTAAGCCCTGAAAAGGCGATCCGCTCCGAGAGTAGGGCATCGCGCTACGAAAATCGCAAAGGCAAATCTCACTCAAAACGCAACGCCCTCACCGGCGTGATCCTGCTCACCAGCCTTGACGGTACGATCAGCAGCACAAGACATACTACCACAGTTCCCACATTTACAGCGGCTATCCACAGCCAGCTGATACTGATCGGTGCATACGAGATGTAGTAGGATTCCTGAGGTAGTTTGATCACATGCCAGTACTGCTGTACCAGGCAGATACCGAGGCCAGCCACATTGCCTATCAGGAGTCCGGCACCTATGATCACCAGCGCATAGTAAAGGAATAGTTTGCTCATAGAGGCATTGTTGCTACCCAGGGCTTTGAGCAGGCCTATCATATTGGTCCGGTCCAGTATCAGGATCAGTAGCGTAGTCACCATATTGATCACTGCCACCAGTATCATCAGTACCAGTATGATCAGCTCATTCATCGTTTGTAGATCTAGCCAGTCAAAGAGTCCCGGCTTTAGCTCCTTGATCGAGTTGACCTCCAGGTAGTCGGCATTGATCTCGTGGTTCATGCGTGTGGTCAGGTCATCTATCGGGTCGCGGTTCAGTTCGTCATAGCGGTCTTTGGTCAGTAGCCCACCAAACACAGACAGGTAATAAGCCCGCGCCCTGCTCTTGAATAGCTGCCCGTCTTTCAGGAAGACATCAAAACCACCTACTGAATCCCTGCCCCAGCCATTGATATCCTGTATCACCCGGATATCTACCATAGCTATCTCCTTGTCAAACTCTTCTATACCGGTCTCGTAGATACCACGTACACGGAAGGGCCTCGCCCGCATCTCCTGCCCTATGAAGTTGACCACTACTTTATCGCCCGTATCCAGCTGAAGGCGGTCAGCAGTAGCCTTCGAGATCAATATCTGCCTCATGGATTCTGTGCTGTCTGCGCTGATGATATGACCGCGCTTCAGATAGGGCCGCAGCACCGACCAGTCAAAGTCCTCTCCCACCCCTCGTAGTACGATCCCATCAAAGTCATCTTTTGTTTTGAGCAGGCCACCTTTCATGGCTGATACTTCTATGTGCTTCACATAGGGCAGCATCTCAGGGTGCTTGTAGAAGTCCTGATACTTGTAGACTGCACCGGACTCATATGAGTCTGCCATACTGTAGGGCTTGATATGCATATGCGCCCAGAAGGCAAAGATCTTGCCCCTTATCTCTTTCTGGAAGCCGTTAATGAATGACGATGTCACGATCATAACCGCCACGCTGAGCGCTACAGCAGCTATCGCTATGCGGATGATAAACGAAGAAAACGACCTCGACCTGCTGAAGGCTATCTTGCGGACTATAAAGAGCTCAGTATTCAAATCAGATGCAGGTTGTAGATTCAAATATAGGCATTATGCTTTTGACCATAGCTCTGATGTCTTATCTACCTTGGTCAGGCAGCACCAGCCAGTTGCTCACACCTATCTTTTAAACCGTACTGGTATCATGTACAGAGACGGAACAGGTTCCCCGTTTCTGGTGGCGGGGGTAAATCTGGGCAGCGATTGAATGATCGTTCTGGCCTTCTTAGTATAGCTATTCTCTACTCCTGTATATGCCCCGACCTCCTTGACCGCACCTCGTTCATCTATCTGAACCATAAATACGCGTGTAGCCTCTTGTCCCTTTTTGCTATATCGCAGTGCTTTCGCGGAGATATAAGTCATGAGGGCATCATCACCACCATTAAAGGCAGGTGGCGTATATACATCTTCTGACCGGCCCGGTGGCGGCGGTGGCGGCGGCACAGGATGAGAGCGGACCTCTGTCTGCAAAACATCCGTATCGGTAGCCAGCTTAAAATTTATCGGAAAACCATAGTCAACCTTGACTGCCTTGCTATTATGTCGGCCTGGTATAAAGTGCGGGAATAGCCGTACTACCCTGAGAGATTCAGAGTCGATACCATGAGATACACTTTTGAGGATTCTAATATCTGACAGGCTGCCATCTTCATTGACCACAAAACCGACTACTACGCGACCCTGTATGTCATTTTCACGCTCATAGTCTGGATAGTTTATCGTATTCTGTATGAACTGCATCAGAGCCCCCTCTCCACCCGGATAGGATGGCATCTCCTCTATCATACTGAAAACACTGTCTCCGTTCACATACCGGAGTGGCATAGACGTCACACTATCTGGCTGGCCCACGGCTCGTAAGGCCCAGCATATTACTATCATCAGCGAAATTGCCCTCATACGTTATAATTAACTTCGTCACTACATACTATCGGCCCATGCGGCTTTCATCTTTATCTATATAGACACTCAAACCTCGGATATTCCATAAGTATACAAGTCTGACAGGAATAACCAAGCAAAAAGATACTCGCGCCTAGGGCTTATCGGCAAGCTTAAATATGATCGGCAGCAGGTATGCTACTTTGACAGTCTTGCCTTGCTTTGACCCAGGTATAAAGTCTGGTAAGAGCCGTATTACTCTCAGTGCTTCCTCATCTATATTTTTTGATACTCCATTCTTTATCCGTATATCCTCCAGATGCCCCTCCTTACCAACTACGAACGAAATGACTACCCGGCCTTGAATATCATTTTCGCGCTCCAGGTCTGGGTATCTTATGTGCATTTGTATAATCCTCATCATCATAGCCTCGCCGCCGGGAAACTTTGGCATACCTAGAAATACAGGTTCGGCAGAGAGGTATGTGCTACTATCTCTCATGTTTGTAGCTGTTGCCGAATCCAGCATGTAAGAGACACGTGTTTTGACTGGTTTGTGATTATAGCTCGCGGGAATAAACTTAATATTACGTATCGCTGCTATCAGGGCATTATCATTTATGGCACTGGTGCCCTTCACCACTTTGATATTAGAAATAGTACTATCTGGATGGATAGCAAATTCTACAGCCAGACCAGTCGTTTTATCCCGCTCCACATAGAATTTGTACAGGTATTTTTCAAACAGGTCCTTCTCAGCCACCTTGCCACCCACAAAGGAAGGCTCGTGCTCCAGCGCCACACCGTTATAAAAACCGTCTGCATCTACCACATATCTGTCATCAAAGAAAGATATATTGAGTTTGATCCTGCATGATACCTTTTTCCCCTTCTCCATGCCCGGCGTGAACCGAGGAAAGGTATTGACTACTCTCGCCGCCTCTGAGTCTACTGCATCTGAAACATGCATGAGGCAGGACGCGTTTGATACGCCCCCTGCCGAGTCTACATCAAATGCCACCGGCATCAAGCCCAGATAACCATGCTGATCAGTAGGGCGGCGGATATTTGCCTTCACATATGCATTCATAGCTGGCAGGCCGCCCGGATAACCCGGTAGTACAAAGTCAGGCTCCGAAGTATCTACTATCTGAATGCGAAAAGTAACAGGCACCAGCAGTGCGACTTTCACTGGTGTTCCGTTTTGCTGTCCCGGCCTGTATAGAGGGAATGCCTTGACAACCTTTACGGCCTCCGCATCCAGGAGCGGATGCACGCTTTTTTTGATCGCAACGTCAGAGACATGGCCATCTGCATTGACGGTCAGTCCTACCCACACTTTTCCTTGCACTGAGCTATCGATAGCGGCCTCAGGGTAATGAACGTGTCGGGCCAGGTAGTACACCATAGAGTCCTCACCACCGGGAAACTCAGGCATCCGCTGCACCACTGTATAAACTTTGGAGGTATCTACCTGAGCAGACAGGCATAATGACAGGAGGAGCACAAGCGTGAGTAAGATAGTTTTCATATGTGTGACAGTGCTTAAGAAGCGGGCAAATATAAGAATAGTGCGCTTTTATCTGCGCCAGTTTCCACTGATAAACTAGCGATAGGATGGATGGGGCACACTTCTGCTATCCGGATGCACAGTATCTATCCGAAACGTGACTGGAAGTGTATAGCGGATAGGAATAGCCTTACCAGATAGCATACCTGGCTTGAATCTATCCAGCAGCTTCACTACCCGTATCGCTTCTTCATCCAGGT
>JAFDYP010000075.1 GCA_018267355.1 Bacteroidota bacterium | reverse complement strand
GAATGTCAATTTTGGTGGTAAGGTGCATGGAGGGTCTGTGATGAAGTGGATAGACCAGGCCGGCTACGCCTGCGCGGCTAACTGGTGCGGCGGCTATGCAGTCACGGTGTATGTAGGTGGCATCCGTTTCTTCAAACCGATGCTGATAGGCTATCTCGTGGAGCTACGTGCACGCCTGATCCACACCGGCAATAGCTCCATGCACATTTCCGTAGATGTGTTTAGCAAGAGTCCGCAGAGTGACGAGTGGGTACGCAATACGCACTGCGTGATCATCTTTGTATCTGTGGGTCCTGACGGCAAGCCTGTCAACGTGCCAGTCTACACTGCCGACACAGATGAAGAGAAGCAACTACAGCAATACGCTATTCGCCTCATGGAGCTGCGCAAGGGGATAGAAGATGAGATGGAGGCGTATATGAAATGAGTATTGAGATGATGCGGATATTTAGTAGTTAGTATTAAGTATTTAGCTCAATGCCGCGCAAGCGTTCTTCTCAGGTCTTGATTCGTGGTTCTTGTCTCTTAGTTCTTACCTCTCCCTGCTTTTTCCTATTTTCACAATATGAGCAAAAGTGTACATGGCAAATGGGTGCTGATCACGGGGGCCACCTCCGGTATTGGCCGCGCCTGCGCGGAGCTATTTGGGAGAAGCGGTGCCAACCTGATCCTGACCGGGCGTCGCGCCGAGCGGCTGGAGTCCGCACAGCACATACTGGAGGAGAAATATGGTGTGAAAGTACGCACTTACCACTTTGATGTGCGGCAGTTCCCAGAGGCCGTCAAAATGGCCAATGACCTGCAGGAGTCTGAGATCATACCAGATATCCTGATCAATAATGCGGGCCTCGCCTCCGGCAAAGATAAGATCTACGAGGGCCTGATCAGTGACTGGGAAAAAATGATAGATACCAATATCAAAGGCCTGCTCTATATCACCCGTGCTATCCTGCCCATGATGGTAGAGCGCAATGAGGGCCATATCATCAATATAGGCAGTACTGCCGGCCATATAGTCTATCCGGAGGGGAATGTCTACAATGCATCAAAATTTGCCGTGAAGGCACTCAATGAAGCTATCAATCTGGATCTGGTAGGCACAGATATCCGCTGCGGCTCTATAGACCCCGGTGCCTGTGAGACGGAGTTTTCGGAGGTGCGCTTTCACGGAGATAAGGATAAAGCAACTAAAGTCTACGAAGGATATATCCCGCTGCACGCAGAAGACATAGCTGATGCAGCCCTCTATATCTGCAGCGCGCCACCGCATGTCAATATCACTAATATGGTGATATACCCTACCGCACAACGCTCCGCCTATGTGTGGGGCAAGAAGTAGCGAAGCAGTGTCAATCTATTGCTTAAGGATTTTATAGTTGTGTCGGCCACCTGAGGTGGTCGTGATCTCCACACTATAGATACCATCAGCATACTGCGACACTGGTATCAGCTTATCGCCCTGTAGCTGGTCGGAGAAAATGAGTTTTCCTGAAACATCAAATATTCTTATGCCTCCAAATTCATTTTCGGGGTTTCTAACGACCAGTTTTGAGCCTGATATATATACAGCAGAAGCGGCTGGCACAAGAGTGCCTACGCCGGCCGGATTATCTATATAAACTATAGCAGAAGCCGAATCGCCTATAGAGCTACCGCTATGCGCCAGGGTGGGCCAGATCACTACAGTAGTGGGTCCGATCACAAATACCGGACTGGTAAAATTGAAAGAGATAGCCTGATAGATCAGGCTATCACCAGCAGGGATCGCCACAAACGGTGGGCCATTGGCTGCTATACCAGAGCCGCTGTAGTTGCGTGTGTTATATGTAGCGGTGCTACCTCCCGCGGTGATGGAGTATCCAAAACTAAGCGTGTCGGCAAAATTGCTGTTAGAAGTATTATAAATGGCAAAAATGGCCGTCACTCCTACGGGGCTGGTATCATTGAGCCTGTAGGTATTGCCGTTTATAGCGGTGAGCGCCTGAGGATCTATGTGAAGCGATATCTGAGCGCCGGCGGTACCTATCCATAGCGTGCCCAGGCACAATAATATATATCTTAAGGTCTTCATCCGTAAATGTTTTCATAAAGGTAAATAAAAGCGATCAGGGTGGTAGCCTTAATTAATTAATATCTTAGCTATCCAAACAGCTATTTATGGATATACTCAATCAAATAATAGGCGGGCTAAATAAAGAAGAAATCAGGAAGTATAAGACGCTCTCTACCGCTGGAGATGAGCGTAAGGACCATATCCTCTTTGATTATATCCGGGCTGCGGGACCTAAATTTGACGAGCAGAAGGCACTCAAAAAACTGGGATATACTGAGGTACCGAAAAACCGCTACTACCAGCTCAAAAACCGCCTGATAGAAAATATAGGCGATAGCCTCGTGCTGCTCAATACGCATAAGGAAGAACTCTATGAAGTACATCAATACATACA
Organism: Bacteroidota bacterium; assembly: GCA_018267355.1. Taxonomy (GTDB): domain Bacteria; phylum Bacteroidota; class Bacteroidia; order Chitinophagales; family LD1; genus UBA1941. The sequence goes on along the minus strand of JAFDYP010000075.1, from coordinate 3,068 downwards.
GCTCTACCATCTCTACCGCTCGCGCAATCTGCTGAAAGTAGCCCTCTCCTATCTGCACAAAGCTGAGAAATGTGCTATTGAGACAGACTACTACGAGGTGCTGGATGTGATCTACAATGAACTCATCCGGCTCTGCTCTGACCTGCCCGGCATCAGCCCGGAGCAATATATCTGGCGACGCGACGAAAATGCCCGTATCGTATCAGACCTGCGCGAGATGGACAATGCGCTGGCTACCCTCTCGCACAGACTACGTGTATCACAGAATTTCGGGCCGGTAGACAAGAACCTGCTGCGCAAGCTACAGACCAAAGTGGGTACGATCTCTACGCATACCACTGCCCGATTCGGACGAAACCTGGAGGCGCGGATCTACACTGCACTCAGCCGAATCCTGGTGCAGCAGCACCACTATGACGCACTGGAAAAGCTGGTGACAGAGACCTACCAGAAATTTACACGCGAGAAATGGTTTAGCCGCAGCAATCATGAGCTGAAACTACAAATGCTCACCTATTGCGCTAATGCGCTTTTCAAAAACAAAAAGTATGAGGAGTCAATTTCTTATGCCACTATGCTCGGCAAGGAAATACAGTCCTTTGATAAACTTCACTTTGATAAGTACTACTTCTTTTATTGCAACTCGCTGGTCAATAACTACACCTTTGTAAATCCACAGAAAGGGCTAAGCGTATTGAATGAGTTTGAGGCTACAATGCGGCAGAAGAAAAGCCCCTACTATGACATCTATATCTACCTGAACAGGGCCACGCTCCTCGCTCACATGAGCCGCTACAAAGAGTCCCTCCAAAATCTGGTCAAACTGTACGTGACCGACAACTACCGGTCGGCCGATGATTCATTTAAACTAAAAATCGAAGTAAGTGAACTGATCATTACATTTGAGACAGGCGACACTGAGGTACTGGATTATCGCCTGAAACAAGTAAAGAAGTCTTTTGCCGCACTGAGCAAAGAAAAGACTTTGCAGCGCGACTTTCAGATGATCAGCCTGCTGGAAGGTATGAATGGTAACCCGGATTACAGGTTTGAAAACCGCATCAAAAGAAAAGTAGAGGCCTTTTTCAAAGAAAAAAAGGCTTTGGAGGAAGAAGATTCAGAAATCATACAATACGGCCCTTGGCTGACCAAAAAATTTCATTTATCAGAATAGAAACAGACAATATAAAGAATTAGACAAAGGAGGAAATCAACATATAATGAGCCATTGAATGGATAAGAAATCATCCAAAAGGAGTTGATCAGCGCTTTTGCAGTCCATACATTTGTATCATCGAAACAGATTGATCACAACAAAAAACACAAACACATGAAATCTAAATTGATACTTGCACTAATCACATGTTGCCTTGGCATCAGCAGCGCCTCGGCGCAGTGCTTTGCTCAGTATTCATACAGCACCTCTCCTACTGGCGGCTGGGTCACCTTCTATGTAGACAGCACCATCGGCCTCAGTGCAGCTACTACTGTCTACACCTGGAGTTTCGGAGACGGTACCAGCGGCAGCAGCTCTCAGGTAGCGCACCAGTATAATGCGCTGATAGGCTCCTACATTGTATGCCTGACGGCACATGATACGGCTGCCGGCGGCTGCAGCTATACTACCTGCGATACAGTGAACCTAGGGGGAGGCAACGCTTGCAGTGCTACCATTACCTATACTGACTCCAGTGGTGATTATACTTTCACTGCTACGTCTACGGGTACAGGACCATACACATATAGCTGGACTGCAGATGGCCAGCAGTTTTCAACTTTGGATATTCCTAATATAGCACTCGTACCCGGAACGCCACATACAGTATGTGTGAATATAACCGATAGCACAGGTTGCACGGCCACCACCTGTACTTATATTTTTGACAGTACTTCTAATCCCATTAGCACCTGCAGCGCCTACCTTTCTCTGACTGGCCAGCAGGATAGCACCTATACATTCAGCGTATCTGCGCTCAACTCAGGTGGCTCGAGCTATGTATGGACCTATGGCAATACTACAATCACCGGTAATGGTAGTGCTACTGTCGTGATAGACTCTGCTGCGCTGGCTCTACGCCCTACTATCTGCGTATCTGTGACTGACAGCACCGGCTGCGTGGCGAGTGACTGCATCACGCTGGGCAATAGTGCCACAGGCGGCGGCTGCCAGGCATACTTTGTGATATACCCGGACTCTGCCAATGCAGCTCAGGGCTACTATACCGGTATCAATCTATCAACAGGCAACTATGGACAGAATGTACTCTGGAGCTTCGGTGACGGCACTACCTCTACCAGCCTGTATCCATCACACACCTATGCCACACCCGGACAGTATATTGTGTGCCTGACTGTAGGCGCGCAGGGCACTACCTGCTACGACAGCTACTGCGACTCATCGTTCTATGTATTCAAAACAGCGGGGGGACCTATGACCCATCTGACCATCCAAGGACCTAACGGTATCCATGATATCGCTACTGATGCAGTAGTAAGTGTGTACCCTAACCCTGTGAATGATGTACTCTCGATACGCACTACTGAGCGCATGACAGAGCAAAAGATCTATGACATCAAGGGTGAACTGGTAATGGATAACAAGACGCCATCAGAGCAGATCAATACGTCTAAGCTCAGCGCAGGTATCTATGTACTGGAGCTGAACCTCAATGGCGCACTGAGCCATACTAAGTTTGTGAAGGAATAGAAGACGGATTTTGTTATACTCAATAGGTAAAGGCCCCGTGTGCGAAAGCATACGGGGTTTTGCTTTGAGGTATACCTTAGATCAGAGTTTCAATCCGGCATCAGGCACGGCTACGCGTCCTTGCCAGCTTTTTGCCAGTGGTATTTGCCATTCTGCCTGCATAGCGCCTACAGTGGCCACCAGATTATTAAAGACGATGGTCCCATCATTTACGGCACCATCTGCCAGGAGCTTTTTGAAAGTGTCAAAGTCAGCGCCTTTCACCTGTCCATCCTGTATATAGCAGGTATAGAAGCGGTCGAAGAAATTGACCTGATACTTTGATCCCAGCTCTTTGATAAAACGCACGGTGCTATCTATG
>JAFDYP010000074.1 GCA_018267355.1 Bacteroidota bacterium | reverse complement strand
GACCGTTTAGGTTTTGGGAGAAACGTACAGTCTTGTCCCATGACCGGGCCAAAACAGGTTATTATAAGAAGAATTATTAAACTCCCTTTCACTTCACAAATATGCCTAGGCAATTCATTGTTATAAATGAGCTGCCTCATATTTGTAGGTGAATTTTGACAAAGGAATAAACAAAAATGCCCCGCCTGACTACGGGGCGTTCATCAGTGGATGGTTGCTAGATACTATTTATTGTGGCCAGCCTTTTAGTGGGCGTACGTCAGAATAGATCTGGATGCCTATCCAAAGATACTTGCCATAGTCGCAATGCTGACTATGGTAATAAGAATACTTCGTTTCACACCAAAAGCTTTTGGTTATTGTCAAATAATTCAACAAGGGCATTGCGTTGATTCCTACTTTTTTATGAGGATCGTTATATGCGACGGTGACTCTACTCAAGTGCATGACCCTGGGCAGACAGCAACATTCGTCTTTATTCTTTTTTCTATAATGACCTAGGTCATACAGCGGGCATTCTGCTACCTCTATGTTTGTATCAGTACAGTATTTCCAGGGCAAAAATTTACGCTATGTATATTATTCCGTTTTCGCATATTTCAATCAAGGATGTAGCAGAAGTAGGAGGTAAGAATGCATCTCTGGGAGAGATGTTCAATCAATTATCGTCTCAGGGTATCCGAGTCCCCGACGGATTTGCGATATCTGCATCGGCTTACAAATACTTCCTGACCACAAATAAACTGGAGGCACCTCTGAAGCGAATACTAGATAGCCTTGATAAAAAAGCCCTTTCAAATCTGTCTGAAGTAGGCCGCTCCTGTCGCGACCTGATCTCAAGAGCTACCATGCCGCATGATTTAGCTGATGCTATTTCTAATGAATACGGGCAGATGAGTAAAGATGAGCAAGGACAGTGTCCTGTAGCTGTGCGTAGCAGCGCTACAGCTGAGGACCTTCCTACAGCTAGTTTTGCAGGACAGCATGAGAGTTATCTCAATATAAACAGTGCTGAGGATGTGGTGAAAGCCTGTCAGCAGTGTTATGTTTCATTATTTTATGATCGTGCTATCAAATATCGTCTCGATCATGGATTTGATCAAATGCAGGTATTCTTGTCTGCCGGCGTGCAGCAGATGGTGCGTGCTGACATAGGTGCCTCAGGGGTCGCCTTTACACTGGAGCCGGAGAGTGGTTTCAGAAATACAATTTATATCACCGGCATATGGGGGCTTGGAGAGAATATAGTCCAGGGCGCTGTAGAACCAGATGAATTTTTGGTCTTTAAACCTACCTTAGCTCAGGGATTTGATGCCATCCTAAAGAAAAAGATAGGTAAGAAGGAGAAGACCATGCTACTCAGCCAGACTATGATAGATGGCAGGTTTACTCTCAATATTGAAACCACTTTGGATAAACAGGCACAGTTGACACTGAGTGATGCTGAAGTGGATCAACTTGCCCGCTGGTGCGCTCTCATAGAGACACACTATGGACAGCCAATGGATATAGAATGGGCCAAAGATGGGGTTGATAACAAAATTTATATAGTACAGGCGCGGCCCGAGACTGTACACAGTCAGAAGAAAAGGGGATATGCCAGATCTTATCATTTAAAGAGTACGGCAAAGGCGCTCTGCAGAGGGATACCTGTTGGTAAAGGCATTGTGAGTGGAAGGGCACGTATCATCAATACATTGAAGGATGCATCCAGGCTCGGTCAAGGTGATATTATCATAGCAGATGTGACAAACCCTGACTGGAATGCATTGCTGAAAAAGGCTGTGTGTATCGTAACCAACAAAGGGGGAAGAACCAGCCACGCTTCCATCATAGCCCGTGAACTAGGTATACCCGCGCTAGTAGGCACCGCAAACGCAACAGACGTCATAAAAGACGGTGATCTCATCACCGTCAGTTGTCTGGATGCCGAAGGCGGCAGCGTCTATCCTGGCAGACTGGAGTGGGAGGAGCACGAAATTGACTTCACCGCTATTCCTTCTACTCATACTAAACCCATGTTGATACTTGCACATCCTGACCGTGCATTTGAGCTGTCCTTTTATCCAAATGACGGGGTTGGATTATTGAGGATGGAATTTATAATCAGCAATTCCATTCTGGTACACCCAATGGCTTTGGTACGATTTGATGAGCTGCCAGAGGGGCCAGATAAAATGAAAATAGCCGAACTCACCCGTGCACATGATGACAAGGAAGAATATTTCATAGAGAAACTTGCGAGGTCAGTCTCACAGGTGGCGGCGGCATTCTATCCTAAGGACGTGATAGTACGCATGAGCGACTTCAAGACAAATGAATATGCAGCGCTGCTAGGCGGCACATACTTTGAGCCGGCTGAGGAAAATCCGATGTTAGGGTTTCGTGGTGCTTCGCGCTATTATCACCCGCGCTATCAGGATGGTTTCCGGTTAGAGTGTGAGGCAATGAAAAGGGTAAGGGAACAGATGGGGCTGACAAATGTAAAATTGATGATTCCATTTTGCCGTACGGTGGAAGAGGGCCGGAAAGTGGTGCAGCTGATGGATGTTTTTGGCCTGAAGCGTGGATATAATGGACTAGAGATATATGTCATGTGTGAGGTGCCTAGTAATGTCATCCTATCAGAGGAGTTTGCCAGGATATTTGATGGCTTTTCTATCGGATCTAATGACCTGACACAGCTCACTCTCGGCATAGATCGCGATTCTACTATTATAAACGGCCTTTTCGATGAACGTAATGCTGCTGTCACATGGATGCTAAGTACTGCAATCAGCAAGGCGAAAAAGGCAAAGGTCAAAATCGGGCTCTGTGGCCAGGCCCCTAGTGACTATCCAGAGTTTGCACGTTTTCTCGTCGAGCAGAATATAGATAGTATCTCATTCAATGCGGATGCCCTGATTAAGGGCATCGAAAATATTCATGTAGCAGAACAAAATATTTCACCGGACAATATATAAAGTATGAAAAAGATGTTTGAATCAAAGGTGGCCATTATCACTGGTGGAGCATCAGGTATAGGTCAGGCTACGGCCATTGCTTTTGCACGACTCGGAGCTAAGGTGGTGCTAGCGGATGTGCAGGATGCGACTGATACACTATATCATGTCAGACAGCAGGGCAGCGATGCGATTTATATGAGATGCGATGTCTCAAGGGAGGAGGATGTAAAGGCGCTGGTCGACAAAACAATAGCGGCATATGGTCGTCTTGATTTTGGGATCAATAATGCTGGAATCGAAGGCGCGAATAAATCTATGAAAGACTTGACGGAAGCTGAATGGGATAAGACCATAGATATAAATCTGAAAGGAACCTGGCTATGCATGAAGCATGAGATACCATATATCCTGCAGCAGCATAAGGAAGCTATTCTAAACACGGCCTCCATAGCAGCTACTGTG
>JAFDYP010000073.1 GCA_018267355.1 Bacteroidota bacterium | reverse complement strand
GATTGACGATCTTCATGTATGAGATGTTTTTACTTTCCCTGCCGGGAAAAACGATAAAATAATTTGAGCGCGTCAAATATAAATCAAAAGTGAGTACGATTATTTATAACCGCAAAGAACGCGGAGAACGAAGAATATTTAACAGCAAGTCTTAGACAGTAGCACGAACTGCCTTCAGAAAAGCTTCCCTGATATTATGCGAGAAGGGATTGGTCTCCTTGTCGGCTATGCGCTCCGGGTGCCACTGCACGGTGAGCAGCCAGGGCTTGTCTTCTTTGTCTTTCCATTCTGCGCCTTCTATGATGCCATCGGCGGAGTGGCTATTAGCCATCAGCTCATCACTGAGGTTTTTGATAGCCTGATGATGGGCGCTATTGATGATACCAGAGTTGCCGCTTATTTCATGGAGCAGTGTACCCGGCTGTGTAGTGATCGGGTGTTGTTTGTCTTCTTCTCCGCGTTTGTGTATCTCATTGGCAGCATCGCCTATGTCCTGTATCAGGTTGCCTCCGAGAGCTACATTGACCAACTGGTGGCCACGACAGATAGCAAGGATCGGATGCTCAAAGTTCAGCGCGGTCTCAAAGACATGCATCTCAAACTCATCGCGTGCGGTATTGAACTCCTTTGGCGCATGCGGATAGCGCAGCTCCTTATTGTCATAAAACTGCGGGTGCATATCCACACCACCGGTCAGCAATATCCCATCACAGTCCTCTATCTCATCCCAATTCTGGTTCTCGGCAGAGAGCTCGATAATGGTGATGCTATCATCATTGCCCTTGATCCATTTAGGGTAGTTCTCGTAGCGGGCTTCGGTGACGGTGACGCCGATGGTGATCTTTTTCAAGCGCGGATATTTTAAAGCATAAAGCTACAAAATAGCAAGGACAAGACTGTCAAAGCCTTGTCCTTGCCTATTAAATTATGGTAATTTCTGATTACTCCGTCTCGCTACCCACAGATGCCGCGAGGAAGTCGCGGTTCATGCGGGCGATGTTGGTCAGCTTGATCTCCTTAGGGCACTCTGCCTCGCAGGCGCCGATGTTAGAGCAGTTGCCAAAGCCTTCTGCATCCATCTGCTCCACCATGCGCAGAGCACGGAGGTCTCGCTCAGGCTGGCCTTGCGGCAGGAGGGCGAGCTGGGATATCTTGGCAGATACGAAGAGCATCGCAGCGCCGTTAGGGCAGGCAGCCACGCAGGCACCGCAGCCTATGCAGGCGGCAGCGTCCATCGCCTTCTCAGCATCATGCTTGTCTACAGGCAGGTTATTGGCATCCTGCGCCTGGCCGGTATTCACACTGATGAAGCCACCGGCCGCTATGATACGGTCAAATGCCGAACGGTCTGTCACGAGGTCCTTTACGATAGGGAATGCCCTGGACCTCCACGGCTCTACGTGTACGGTATCACCATCTTTGAAGGAGCGCAGGTAGAGCTGGCAGGTAGTAGCCGCATGCTGCGGACCGTGTGCACGGCCATCTATGTACATACTGCACATACCGCAGATACCTTCGCGGCAGTCATGGTCAAACGCCACCGGCTCCTCGCCCTTCTTGACCAGATGGTCATTGAGCACGTCTACCATCTCCAGGAAGGACATATCCGGATTCAGGCCATCTACAGTATAGTCTACCAATTTGCCTGCGACATTCGCATTCTTTTGTCTCCAGACTTTGAGATTAAGTTTCATATCTCTGATTTATATCGCTTTCGCTTTGTCTTAATACTTAATACTAAACACTTACTACTATTTGTAGCTCCGCACCTGCAGCTTGATATTCTCATACTTCAGCTCTTCTTTGTGCAGTGTCGGATCGGCACCTACACCGTTAAATTCCCACGCAGAGACAAACAGGTAGTTGGCATCATCACGCTTGGCTTCGCCCTGATCCTGATATTCCTCGCGGAAGTGACCACCACAAGACTCGTTCCTGTTCAGCGCGTCTATCACCATCAGCTCACCCAGCTCGAGGAAGTCTGCCACACGGCCCGCCTTATCCAGCTCAGGATTAAACTCATTCTGGCCGCCTGTGATCTTCACATCTTTCCAGAATTCTTCGCGCAGCTCCTGTATCAGCTTGCGGGCTTTGGTCAGGCCCTCCGCATTGCGCGCCATACCGCAGTACTCCCACATGATCTTGCCCAGCTTGCGGTGGATGTCTTCCACAGACTGCATACCATTGATGGATAGCAGCTTCTTCATGCGCTCATCAGCAGCTTTGGCCGCTTCTTCAAATGCCGGATGGTCCGTAGGGATCGCCTTGGTGAATATTTCTGCAGAGAGATAGTTGCCGATAGTATATGGCAGGACGAAATAGCCGTCTGCCAGGCCCTGCATCAGCGCAGAGGCACCGAGGCGGTTAGCGCCGTGATCGCTGAAGTTGGCCTCACCGAGGCAGTACAGGCCCTGTATAGAGGTCATCAGCTCATAGTCTACCCAGAGGCCACCCATCGTATAGTGTACTGCAGGGTAGATCTTCATCGGTGTCTTCAGCGGATCCTCATTGGTGATATTCTGGTACATAGGGAAGAGCTCACCATAGCGGGCTTTGACCGTATCTCTACCGAGGCGCTTGATAGCATCAGCAAAATCCAGGAACACACCGAAACCCGATGGCACGATACCGCGGCCATCATCACATGCTTCCTTAGCTGCACGTGATGCGATATCACGCGGGCAGAGGTTGCCGAAAGATGGATACTTGCGCTCCAGATAGTAGTCGCGGTCTTCTTCTTTGATGTCTTCTGCACGTTTCTTGCCCTCGCGGATAGCCTTGGCGTCCTCACGGGTCTTAGGCACCCATACACGGCCGTCATTACGCAGGGACTCAGACATCAGCGTCAGCTTAGACTGGTAGTCTCCTGATACGGGTATACAGGTAGGGTGTATCTGAGTGTAGCATGGATTAGCAAAGTAAGCGCCCTTCTTGTGCGCCTTCCAGGCGGCGGTCACGTTGCTACCCATTGCATTGGTAGAGAGGTAAAACACATTGCCATAGCCACCGGATGCGAGCACCACTGCGTGGGCAAAGTACCTCTCCAGCTTGCCGGTGATGAGGTTGCGCGCTATGATACCGCGTGCCTTGCCATCTATGATCACCACATCTACCATCTCATGGCGGGAGTACATCTGTACATTGCCCAGGCCTATCTGCCTCTCCAGCGCCTGATAGGCACCGAGCAGGAGCTGCTGGCCGGTCTGGCCACGCGCGTAGAAAGTACGCGATACTTGCGCACCGCCAAAGGAGCGGTTATCCAGGAGCCCCCCGTACTCACGGGCAAAAGGTACACCCTGGGCCGTACACTGATCTATGATGTCCGTAGACACCTGCGCCAGGCGGTAGACATTGGCCTCGCGGGCGCGGAAGTCGCCCCCCTTGATCGTATCGTAGAAAAGGCGGTAAACCGAGTCACCGTCATTTTTGTAGTTCTTGGCAGAGTTGATACCGCCCTGCGCTGCGATAGAGTGCGCGCGCCGCGGTGAATCCTGAAAGCAGAATGCCTTCACCTTGTAGCCCAGCTCAGCGAGTGTAGCGGCTGCAGAGGCACCGGCCAGGCCCGTACCTACTACTATCACTTCTACCTTGCGCTTATTGGCAGGGTTTACGAGCTTGGCGTGCTCCTTGTATTCTT
>JAFDYP010000072.1 GCA_018267355.1 Bacteroidota bacterium | reverse complement strand
GCATAGTGTGGAGAAATGGTGGTGGCATGATTGTTACTTCCTTCACTATCAAAAAACAAAATACTATGGGAGATCACAAAAACCTGACCGGCACCGAAGCGATCAAAGAGATCCAGAAGCTGGCCGATGAGATCAAAACGTGCATGTTTTGCACCTATGAGAATGGCAAACTGAAAGCCCGCCCTATGTCCTCACAGCAGGTAGATGACCATGGCGTGATATGGTTTCTATCAGACAAGAATAGCGACAAGAACAAAGAGGTGCTGGCAGATAGCACCGTAGACCTGCTCTATGGCCAGGGCAATGACAAATTTCTCTCGCTGCGTGGCAATGCTGCGCTGTCATTTGACAAGGCGAAGATCAGGGAAATATGGGACCCGATAGCCAAGATATGGTTTAAGGAAGGCGTGGACGATCCAAACGTCAGCATCATCCGGGTGACCATCAGCGAGGGCTACTACTGGGATACCAAGCACGGCAAGATAGCCGAGATAGCCGCCATGGCCACGGCGCTCATCACTGGTAAAACGATGGATGATGGCATAGAGGGTACGTTGACTCTGAGCAGGATAGACTAAGACATAAATCCTCTTACAGGCTCATTGACCCTGTCATACTCTATCAGGCCATCGCGCAGGCCCATGATGCGACGTGCGTGCCTGGCTATATCCTCCTCGTGCGTGACGAGTATGACTGTGTTACCCTTAGAGTGTATATCCTGAAAGAGGCCCATGATCTCATAGCTCGTCTTGGTATCGAGGTTGCCCGTAGGCTCATCTGCCAGGATGATAGAGGGGTTATTGACCAAGGCACGTGCTACAGCCACACGCTGGCGCTGACCGCCGGAGAGCTCGTTTGGCTTGTGCTCCATGCGCTCTTTGAGGCCTACCTGCTCCATTACGTATTCTGCCCGCTGCTGGCGTTCTTTGGCACCCATGCCGGCATAGATCAGTGGCAGCGCCACATTCTCCAGCGCAGTGAGGCGGGGGAGGAGGTTGAACGTCTGGAATACGAATCCGATCTCCTTATTTCGTACATGCGCCAGTTGGTCGTCGGTCATCTTTGCCACCTCAGTATTGTTGAGCCGGTACGAGCCGGCAGACGGGCTATCGAGGCAGCCGAGGATATTCATGAGGGTAGACTTGCCCGAGCCGGAGGGGCCCATCAGCGCTACGTATTCATTTTTGCTGATGGTGAGGCTCACATCATTCAGCGCATTGATCACCTGATCGCCGAGGCGAAAGGTCTTGCGCAGGTGTGATATCTGGATGACTTCGTTCATGTGTACTTTTAAAATAGACGTAGCGCCGGTAATCAGATTGTATTGTCTATCGTCTCAAGTCTAACGTCTCCCGTCTATTTCTTGATCACCTTAGGCACCTTAAAGAAATCAGAGTCATGCTGTGGAGCATTGAGCAGGGCCTCCTCGCGGGTCACCTGGCCCTTGACCTCATCGGCGCGCAGTACATTGACCTCGTCAGACATGTAGATCAGCGGCTCTACGCCATCCACATTCAGGTCGTTGAGCTTGTCCATCATGTCAAATATCTTCTGCAGGTCGTCCTTGATCTTCTCCTTGCCGGCGTCGTCAAACTCGAGGCGGGACAACTCAGCCAAGCGGTCTACCAGAGCATTATCTATCTTCATTTTCTTATCAGTTTTAGTGCCGTATCCGGTTACCATTGTCTATGTAGCGAAATGGTATAACTTCGCAAAATTAAAATTTCTGTCGTCATCTATGCGTGAAATAGCAGTCAGCGGTGTGCGCCCTACGGGCAAGCAGCATCTGGGCAACTACCTGGGAGCTGTAGTGAACTTTGTGCGGATGCAGGAGGAGTATGACGGCTATTTTTTTATAGCTGACCTGCACTCGCTCACCACGCATCCCCGTGCGGCAGACCTCCAGGCCAATGTGCGCCAGACGCTCATAGAGTACCTGGCCTGCGGCCTAGACCCGGATAAATGTACGCTCTTCGTGCAGAGCCATGTGCCGCAGATATCAGAGCTGTACCTCATCTTCAATATGTTTGCCTATGACGGTGAGCTGCACAAGGTGCCTACTTTCAAAGATAAAGTGCGCACCCAGCCTGACAATGTAAACGCAGGCCTGCTCACCTATCCCGTGCTGATGGCCGTAGATATCCTGATCCACCACGCCATGAAGGTACCCGTGGGCAAGGACCAGATGCAGCACATAGAGATGACGCGCAACTTTGGCAACCGCTTCAATCATACCTACGGAGTAGAATACTTTAAAGAGCCTATAGGATTCAACTACGGCGATGCACCCCTCTCTGTGCCGAGCCTGGATGGCGAGGGCAAGATGAGTAAGTCAAAGGGCGAGAATACCGTGATCTACCTCATGGATGAGCCGGATGCTATACGCAAGAAGATCATGAAGGCGCCATCTGATAGCGGCCCTAAGGAGCCCGGCCAGCCTAAGACCGAGGCAGTACAGAACCTATTTGACCTCATGAAGCTCGTGTCAAAGCCGGATGTGATAGCGCACTACGACCAGGCTTATCACGACTGTGCCATCCGCTATGGCGATATGAAGAAGCAAATAGCGGAGGATATGACAGTATTTCTCACGCCTATCCGTGAGCGTATCAGGGAGATCAGTGCAGACCAGGCATACCTGACCCGCGTGATGGAGGAGGGAGGCGAGAAAGCCCGCGCCAGTGCTCAGAAAACCGTGACAGAGGTCAGAGAAATAATTGGACTGAAAAGCCGCTGAGAAAAGTAGAATTGATATATTTAGACCGAAGAAAAACCCAATTTAAACCAAGCTAGCCTGCGGCCCCTACCGCCGGTGAGAAACTCTGATATGGCAAAGACGACTAAGAAACCTGCAAAGGCTGCCAAGCCTGCTGCCAAAGCTTCGGCTAAGAAACCAGTAAAGAAAAGTGCTCCAGTGAAGAAAGCTGCCGCTAAGCCGGCACCAAAAGCTGCTGCGAAGCCTGTGGCCAAAGCAAAGGAACCTGTGAAGAAAGCCGCTGTAGCAGAGTCTGCCAGTCAGCACAAGCTATCTCCACCGGTACCCAAAGGCCAGATCAAGCACATAGCTGTAGCCGGCAATATCGGTGCAGGCAAGTCTACCCTCACCTCACTGCTGGCCCGCCATTTTGGCTGGACGCCAAACTTTGAGGACGTAGAGAATAACCCATACCTCAATGACTTTTACGAAGACATGCCGCGCTGGTCATTCAACCTGCAGGTCTTCTTCCTCAACTCGCGCTTCCGCCAGATCATAGACATACAGAAAGGCGCAGACGTGATCATACAGGACCGTACCATACATGAGGATGCGTGCATCTTTGCACCTAACCTCCATACCATGGGCCTGATGAGCACCCGCGACTTTGAGAACTATACCCGCCTCTACGAGACCATCTCCTCACTGATCCGTCCACCAGACCTGCTGGTCTACCTCAAGGCCTCCGTACCTACGCTGGTAAACCAGATACAGAAGCGTGGCCGCGAGTATGAGGATAACCTCCGACTCGACTACCTCAAAAGGCTCAACGAGTTTTACGAGAAGTGGATAGCCACCTACGAGGGCCGCCTGCTCGTGATAGACGTAGACCAGACCAACTTCGCCGAAGACCCTGACGCCCTCGCAGAGGTAGTGCAGCGTGTGAGCGCAGAGTTGTATGGGTTATTCTGATAGATAGGCCTGCTGATTCCTTTACGGCTATATGATATGAAAACCTACCTGTACACCCGTGTACTGATCTTATTGCTTTCGCTCTTTGTGGCGCATCATGGATACGCACAGGCTGTACCTGAGAGGGATACTGTGTACGTGCATGATACCATTTATATCTCCAATAACTACGACTGGCGCGAGATTTTTGGCTTCCGGTATCATGATAGTGGGCGGGATTCTATCGCAGGGTATCCGCTCGATTACTACACCTTAGATACGGCTTGCTCTGCGTATGCTATAGGATTTCTCGGCAGTAGCTGGCGGCCATCGTGTGACCGTATGACGGATGAACTACTGGCGCTGGCTGTGCGCAAAGATCCGAAGTTTCACCCGCTATATGTCTGGTGTCTCTTTATGACGCTGCGTATCTCTGACGGCTGTCTCGCAGAGAATGTCGGGCTGCCTGCCAGGAGGTATGCGGAGGTGTATCCTAAAGAGTTTTTTGCCGCGATGGATCAGCCGCGCGATAGTGATATGTATGCTCTCTTTATAGAGGCCATCAGGTATAGTGGCGATGAGGCGTCAGAGCATTCGCCGGATGAAGTGCGTGCGCATATAGAGGCGCGCATGCTTAGCCACTGTACCGGTTGCTCTGCGGCTTTGCACCAGCGTATTCATCAGTTTAGTGTTGATTGCACACTGCCATTTGAACAAAATACTTATGACAGATAGACGATATAAAGTCTGGTTCTATATAGGTCAGGAACTGGAGCTTTTGCTGCCGGTATTGGCAGAGCTATGTGAAAGCTCGGACATGAAATATGACTGTGAGAATATATGGGAGTGGATAGAAGGCCATAGCCATCTTTATGCATCTGACGTCAATATCTGCAGGAATCACGGAGGCATGAGGCTTTATGGAGTTTCCGAGCCTGAAATACCCTATGATGAACGCCCCATTATGATCATGTTTATGCCGCATATACTGCCGCTGGATATATACAAGCATCTGGCCCAGAGGATATCTCAGAAGCTGAAAGTAATAGCCTATTACGGCACGCTCACCATACAGAGTGATGACACTTTTATATCGGATGCATCAGGCAGCTTTGGGCCGTGACACCTAAATATTCTTTTCGAAACTTGCCCGATTTACTTTAAGATCAATTCACACTATGACTTGTCCATTAGGTAGAGATGCCAGCCATCGTTTTGGAATGATTTTCTGCCATTGATATCCGGCATCTATGGAGGTGGCGGTCAGCGTGTCAGTGCAGAGCTGTATGGGCTGTTTCTGATCCTGTTTTTATTTTAAATCCCTGTTCGCTTCCTTGGTCTAGTTTGTGAAGTCAGAGTGGTCGCTATAGCCTAAGGCCATATAAG
>JAFDYP010000071.1 GCA_018267355.1 Bacteroidota bacterium | reverse complement strand
AGGGGTGACTTTACTATCCGCATGGACTCGACAGGCGCACCAAGGAGCATACTGGTCAGCCGGTGCACGCCTCATATCATCTCTGCTGCTCATAGCATGTGGGATATACATCTACTGGCCATACCGCCCACCTATGTATATGATCTGATGCGCCAGCGGCAAGATATCTGGTGCTACCATCTGGAGCATGACCTGGCCCTGGACAGCACAGTGAGCGGACATCCGCTGATAGAGGATCTCCTACGTGCACATCCTGATGGGTGCATAGAGGTGCGCTCCTGGTAGTGCAGATCGCTTGAAAGTTACTGCGCCGGTAGAGGCCGCACTCCCCTACCTGAGCTGGCGGATATGAAACGGTACGCGCAGGCTGTCTGCCGGGTCGCTGTTGTTCACAAACTTCACCGTCCATGATTGTATGGTAAAGACGCCCTGGTCCTTCGGCCACTGCACGTAGGTGTCATCATCAGCACCGGTATAGACGGCTTTGTACTGCTGGCCGTTCATCGTCATTTTGATGCTCACCGTGCGATCGCCGTAGGTACCTATCGAGCAGCGGCCATTGGGCGGTGCTGTGTCAAAGTCAAAAAGCATAACGTGATCTGCCGTAGAGTCCGTGCAGGTCAGTATTTCATCCAGAGAGTTGTAGTCTGTCGTGAGCACTGATGATTTCACGTAAACGGTATCTGAGTGGTAGACCCAGTAGCCACCGGTGGGCACGTAGGGTTGCGTAGTTGTTTTTTTGCAAGATGCAGCCAGAAGTGCGACTGCCGCGAGCGCGACAAAGGCGCGGGAGAGCGTTTTCATTTGTTGTTTGAGTTTTGATCTGCGGGCAAAGTAGCGATTATTACCAATATCCGTATGAGTCCGTAGTACATAGTTTTTCACAACGGTGAGGATATATGCCTCTGCCAGTTCATGCGTCTCTAACTGGCGCGGAACTTAGTTCCGTGTCTGACGCTGGGCGCAAATGAATGTCGCGGAACTTAGTTCCGCGAATAAAAAAGGTATCCAAAACAACTACATTTAGCACATGAGCGAAAAATGGAAAGTACGTGACAATGCCGAGCCTTACTTTGTCACGTTTGCTGTGAATGGCTGGGTAGACGTCTTTACACGAAATGTCTACAGAGATATTTTCTGCGAGAGTGTCTCATACTGTCAGGCAAACAAAGGATTAGAGCTATATGCCTGGGTATTAATGACAAACCACGTGCATATGATCATCGGATCTGCTGGCACGCCTGCAATCAGCGATATAGTCCGCGACCTAAAGAAATATACTTCTGTTCATATCACGCGCGCTATCATAGCCAATGACCAGGAGAGTAGAAAAGAATGGATGCTGAATATCTTTGGCCGGTCTGCAGCAGATAGCATCAAGCATGAGAAATACCTGTTTTGGCAGGAAAATTATCATCCTGTCCAGTTATCTAATGCCGATATCTTCAAGCAAAAGATGGACTACATACATGACAATCCCGTGCGTGCAGGTTTTGTATTTGAGGCACCGCACTATTTGTATAGCAGCGCTACCGATTTTTGTGGTGGAAAAGGCTTGCTACGATTGGAGGCTGTGTAGTGAGAGTGTCGCGGAACTAAGTTCCGCATTCGCCTTGTGGGGTGCTATAGTCCTTGTGTAGAGTCACGGAACTAAGTTCCGCGCCAGTAAGCGATAACCTATATCCTACGCCGGTATGTGCAAGGCAGCTACATTTCATCAGCAGATGTAGACTGGCTGCCAGGCAGGTATGGCTGTATACGGTTATACAGCACTTTGGCTAGCTTCTGATAGCACTGTGAGATGCGGGCGGGGGTGTCGTAGTCCTTGGGGCCAAAGGCATCTCCCGGTATATTTTGCAGAAAAAAAAGCGCCACCGTACGGCCCTGGTCATCGCGAAAGTCACAGACCGCATCTATCAGCGCATCGTCGCGATAGACCATATCTGCAGAGCCTATATGCAGACGGATGGTAGTGATCGTGAGCCTATAGGACGCTCCTGTAGAATCGGCCTGTATTACGATGCGATGCTTTGCAGCCATAGTATTAAACTTGCGGATAAACAGCTGCTGATAGCCAGTACCTATAAACTTGTCCAAAGAGCCATGACCTGCATTGACAGCGCTATCTGCCATAAAAGACACATGTAGGCTACGGCCTTCCAGTACGGCAGGGGTGCCCTGTAGCAGTTTGACCTTGACAGGTGCATGTACGGCCCTGCCAGAGAAAAAGGTCTGCGCATCAGCCAGGGATACAAGGAGAAAAACACAGCAGAAGAGAAGGCTGTACTTCATGTTGATAGCTTTCATACGATAGTGAAGTGTGGAGCGAATATAAATAAAGCGTCTATACCACATGTTCTCTGCCAGTTTAAGCGTCCTGGCTTGAACTAAATCAATGCACAAGGGAGACAAATCCGTAATAGAAAGCAGACCTACTTCTTCCCCCGCCGCTTCTTCGGCTTGCCGTATTTGAGTTGCATTTTCTTGGCGCGTGTCAGGTGAAAGTTCTCCTTCATGTTCTTTGCCGACTTCTCATGAAAGCCGATACCGTGCTCGGGCGTCTTGAGGCGGGACTCGATACCCTTCACCTCTATGCGGGGGATCTCATCGTATGTCAGCTCGGTAGATATCTGCAGATCGTCAGGCAGCGGCAGCCGCGGTATGGTGCGATTCATCAGTTGCTCTATCGCAGCCACGCTATCCGCATCGCGCGGGGTGATAAAGGTGACAGAAAGCCCCTGCTGATCCGCGCGGCCCGTGCGGCCTATGCGGTGTATGTAGCTCTCCGGCTCTGCAGGCACGTCGAAGTTCACCACATGGCTCACCTCTGAGATATCGAGGCCGCGCGCTATGATATAAGTAGCGATCAGCACGCGGTGGCTGCCCCGCTGAAACTGCTGCACTGCATCAAAACGATGGGGCTGTGTCTTGCCCGCATGGATCACCCCCACCGCCTCGGGAAATAGCTCCCACATGCGCGCATAGATGTCATCTGCCATCTTCTTCGTCCCGGCAAAGACGAGGACCTTCTTCATCTCTGTATCACTGCGCAGCAGCAGGCCGAGCAGGTTTATCTTGGTGTGAAAGTTTGGCACCTCGTAGGCAGTCTGGGCGATATTATCGAGCGGCGTGCCGGCGGGAGCGGCTTCTACTT
>JAFDYP010000070.1 GCA_018267355.1 Bacteroidota bacterium | reverse complement strand
CTCACCTGCATTCTGAATCTCACATCATTGGGTGGTAGTTTATTTCGCTGCCACAAATTTTCCGTTGCCTACTACTTTACCTTTCGCATCCAGCAGGCTGTATAGATACATTCCATTTGCCAGTACCTGGTTCAGTTGTATGGATATAGTGCCGTTAGTCGTATTGATGGATTGGCTCACCACATTCCTGCCAGAGATATCCTGTATGGCTATCATCTCAGCATCCATAGCCTGCGGCGCAGTGATGCTGAAAGATTGTCCGCTCACCGGATTAGGATAGACTGTACCACCCATATCTGATGCCACATCCTTGATACCGTTTACTATCGATTTATTCTTGCTGATATAGGCGCTGGTAGGAGTAGTGTAGGTACTATCAAAATTGACGAAAAGCGGAGCCGACCATGAGCCAGCGGTATAAAAACTCTCCCTGTAGCTGGCTGCCGTGCGGCCACCCTGCGTCAGCCCAAAGGCACCCGTCAGTGTCACCGGCGCGGGGCTGCCATTCAGGTAGAAACTATCTGTGGTCAGCGAGGTGCTGCGCTCCTCTATCACATCCACAGTGCCATTAGTACCAGAGCCCGCTGGCATGGTCAGTGAGCCCCAGCCTACTACCGTATCCTGGCGGTCCACATAGAATACATGCTCCATCGGAGCATTTACTACACTGGCCGCATTCACAGTGAGTCGCATCTGCACTACATGACGCACCACAGAGTGCCATGCCGAGCCAGCCGTAGCCGGGAGTGCTACCAGCACCCGTGGCACCGATGGGTAGTACTCGCGCGTATGCTCTATGATCAGGCTATCATTGTTATTGCCGGTCACAGGTCCCAGGCCTATGTGCATCTCCGGCACTTCCAGGCCGAGGTCCACATTACCCTGTGACGTATTGGCAAAATAACTGTTGTAGTTGTATCCGTATTGGCTGTTCAGTGATTTGTAGTAAGCCACTCCTGAGAACTGTGCCCCCGTATAGAATGGATCATTATGCACAGCCGGATAGGGGTAGGTATACTGAGAGGCAGTAGCCACATTGAGGCTGCTATAGTTCCAGGTCTGATTGGCACCGACAGCCGGAGCAGCAGTGACCTGCGTAGATACATCTATAGAGGTGATGCTGTCTGTAGCTATAGGGAAGTTTGATTGTGTCAGGGTCAGCGGCGACTGGCAGTATACCTGCGTCACAGCTGCGGTCAAGGCCAGGGTGGTAAATATTTTTCTCATGTCTCAGGTTTTATTTATGAATACTGCAAAGAAACAGCGCCACTGCCACTGGGTCATTACTAGAAAAATACTAAGGGCTGCCGGTTTATCACTATTTTCAATCCAGGAGAGATCAATGCCCGATAAAAAGCAAACAGAGCCTATCGATATCATGCGCCACCGCCTGCCCTATCCGGAGGTGGTCAAAGCCCTCGAGGCGCAGCTGCGCACCTACGAGGCCCAGGACTACAAAAAGGGTATCATGGAGACCAAGCTGCAGCTCGCTGTGGCAGACATAGATTTCCGCGCGCTGCCCGAGGTCCGCCAGCTGCTCACAGACTGCGAGGCCTACATCCTGCGCTATGGCTCTATGGAGCAGAAAGGCTTACTATTCTTTGCGCGCGGGCGTGTCTTGAGTTTTGAGGGCCAGTACGAAGAAGGCCTCTTCATGGCTATCAAGGCCCTGCACTATTTCCTGCCTACCGATGTCCACGAGTTTACTACCAAGTGCTACCTGCTCTGCGGCATAGAGTGCCGCCACCTGGATATGTACAATGAGTGCCTGGAGTATATGAATAAGGCCGTGGAGGTCTCGCAAAAGGCGGGCATCAAAGGCATGACCGCCATGTGCATGCAGAATGTCAATGAGGTCAAGATGGACCTGCTGCCCGCACCGGAGGCCATCCGCAGTATGAATGATTTTCTGAAGTACCTGCGAGAGATCTATGAGGGCAAAGACAACTTCACCGAGGCACTCACGCTACTCTGCCTCTCAGAGCTATATCTGCGCCAGCAGGATGTAGCCAAAGCCAAAGAAGTCTTCGCACAGTCGGAGGCGATCAAGCAGCGCCTGGGCTCTGCCATGCGCGAGATGGACTACCGCAACCGCCGCGCAGCCATAGCCGCTGCAGAGGGCGATGAGAAGGCCATGCTGCACCACACAGCGCAGGCTATAGAGATGGCAGGCGTGCAGGGCTCGGTACAGGGCGAGGTATGGTCCTACACCATCCTGTTCGACTACTACATCGCTCACGGCCAGACCGCCACGGCCAAAAAGCATCTCGACAAGGTGCGCAAAGTACTGAAGACAAAAAGCCCCACCCAGCTAGACAAAAACCTCTCTCCGCTCCTCGTCAAGTACTATCACGCCACCGGCGATGTACGCAGTGAACTACAATACATACAGGCAGTGCACCAGCAGCAGCTAGAGCGGCAGCAGCAGCTCACCACCGCGCGCCTCCGCCATGCTACGGCCGTGCATGAGATAGAGCTGCGTGATATGGAGCACCAGATCATGCGCCGCGAGCTCAACCTGAAATCTCAGGAACTCAACCTAAGCAATCACTACCTCCAGCACCGCAATGACCTGCTGGACGACCTGAAGGAATGCATCACTACGATGCAAAAGGACAACGCCCGGCGCGAAACCGTCTTCCAGACGCTCTTCAGCAAGATAGATGTAGCCTACGCGCGAGAGGACAATGAAAAGGATCTCTTCCGCCAGAAGTTTGATGCTGCACAGGCAGACTTCATCCGGGCTCTTACCAAAAAATATCCCACGCTCAGCCCCGCCGAGAGCCGCATCTGCGCCCTTATGCACCAGGGCTTCGCCAATAAGGAGATAGCCACCCTCCTCTCCACCACCCTGCGGAATGTCGAGACACACCGGCTCAATATCCGCAAGAAATTAAAGCTAAAAAGGGCTGATAGTTTGCAGTTGGTTTTGGCCGGGATTGGGGAGTGAGACGTTATTACTAATGCATACCTCAAATGTCGTCCCGCTGCTATCGCTAAATTTGCAGGAAGATAGAGGATAAGACTGAGATGTAAAAGTATTTAGAGCCGTACACATGGGTAGAATATATTCCGTAAAAAAAATACAGCGTTATTTGAATTAAGTTAAAGTAAAACTAAGCTAGGTTCACTATTATTGACAACACCAACACCGGCTTACAAAGTCAACTGAGAAGCTCCACCGAAGTTATATCCGTATCAATATTGTAACTAAGCAATTACATTTAAAAGATATGGTAACCTATCATATTTCGGTGAGATCCTTAAAGAACAACTCCCACTTTTGATTTGATGAGCTATCCAAGATTTATCTACAATTGGAGCGTATAGCAGTGCCTCTGATAATATAATTAAGAGTTGGTCAAAACTGACTAAAGCGTTGGAACAAAAATGATATGATTTCCCGCTATCAAGCAAATATCCTTTCAATCCCAAATGGCTTATTATTTGACAGCAAATCTTAGTATTAGCCTCAGATACCGGTATATGAAAATCTAAAACAGGCAAATGAGCCTCTTGTCCATTTTTAAGAGCTACTTTCGAATT
>JAFDYP010000006.1 GCA_018267355.1 Bacteroidota bacterium | reverse complement strand
ACTGCCGGCAATCTGTCTGACCAGACTTTCGGAGATGGCTGTGCCACGGAGCCGGATTATAATGCTATGAGTGTATCCGGGGGCACCGGTCCTTATATGTTCTATTCATTTGTGGTCGGCACGGCAGTCTGCAATGGGAATGCACTCGCCACATCCTATCTGGTGGAGGTAGATGATGCCGAAGGGTGCATAGGCAATTTTTATGTAGATGTAAACTATGTACAGGATGACTACAGCATCACAATAGACAATACGACTCCTGAGAACTGCGGCGCCGGTGATGGTACCTTCTCCTATACAGTAGCCAATCTGAGTAACCAGTCCTGCATCAATCCTACCTGGTCCCTGGATATCACAGGGGTCAATACCAGCTCACAAACGGGTATCAGCTCTTCGAGCGCCTACCAATCCAGCACAGAGTACAACTATAGTGCAGATACGTATAATTATGTTCTGAGCGGTCTGGGCAGTTGTATCGCACCGGTCACGGGTAGCTTCTCCATATACTCCTCTATAGCAGGGGTCACCAGCTATACCTATGATACGATCTGCAATAACAGCGCTGTGACGTGGAACGGCACTACCTACACGCAAACAGGTGTCTATAGCTACCTGATGGCAGGAGGTAGCGCAGGAGGCTGTGACAGTACCGCCTATCTGGACCTCAACGTAGCACCGACCTACAGCACTGCATGGTATGACACGATCTCAGTAGGACAATCCGTGACACTGGGCGGGCAGCAATACAACGCCGCGGGAGTTTACACAGCCACGCTGACCTCAGTTAGCGGTTGTGACAGTACAGTGACGCTGTACCTGACCGTCCTCCAGTCTGTGGCTCCAGTCACTACCTATCTCACAGAGCAGATATGTGCAGGTAGTAACTACATAGTAGGTATCCACAGCTATACTGCAGCGGGTTCCTATACAGACACACTGAGTAGCCTCGTGGGCGGAGATAGCATCGTATACCTCACGCTCACAGTGACCCAACCTGTGACAAGTTCCACTGCCGCCTCTATCTGCTCAGGCAGCAGCTATACATGGGGCGGCAATAGCTACACGACAGCCGGCACCTATACGCATACTTTCACGGCGGTAGGTGGCTGCGATAGCATCGTGACGCTGACGCTGAGTGTGGCACAGCCGGTGACAAGCGCCGCTACAGCCTCCATCTGCTCAGGCAGCAGCTATACATGGGGCGGCAATAGCTACACGACAGCCGGCACCTATACCCACACCTTCACAGCAGCGAATGGCTGCGATAGCATCGTGACGCTGACGCTGAGTGCGACCCAACCGGTGATAAGCGCCGCTACAGCCTCCATCTGCTCAGGCAGCAGCTATACGTGGGGAGGCAATAGCTACACAGCAGCCGGCACCTATACCCACACCTTCACAGCGGTGGGTGGCTGCGATAGCATCGTGACGCTGACGCTGAGTGTAACCCAGCCGGTGACAAGCGCCGCTACAGCCTCCATCTGCTCAGGCAGCAGCTATAGGTGGGGAGGCAATAGCTACACAGCAGCCGGCACCTATACCCACACCTTCACAGCAGTAGGCGGCTGCGATAGCATCGTGACGCTGACACTGAGTGTATCACAATTAATAACAACAACCTTAGCTGATACCATCTGCCAGGGTGAGGCCTATGCTGTAGGCCATAATACATATACCGCAACAGGTACCTATACGGACATATTCACAGGTGCCTCCGGTTGTGATTCTGTACAGACGCTGCAGCTGGTGGTACTACAGTCTGTGACACCATCTCTGGTGATCTCTGTCTCTCACGGTCCTGTCATCAATGGTCAGCAGATAGATACTTTCCGTGCAGATTATACGGCTTGTGATGGAGCGTTCTACAGTTGGTACCTGAACCTGGTGCCACAGGGTCTGCATGATTCGATAGCTGTGATCTCACATTTTGTCAATCAGGCCGATAGCATAGTCTGCCGGATAGACTGCCAAAATCACTGCGCATCTACTACCTACACCTATAGCAACAGGATCATGTCCGGTATCAATGACCCGACGTCATTCCTGCAATCTGTGAGCGTATATCCTAATCCTAATACTGGGGCCTTTACGCTGGAAGTAAACAGTGCTATCACTACTACTGCTCAGCTCAGCCTGCTGGATGTGATAGGGCAAAATATACTCGCAGACCAGATGCCACTACGTACGGGAGATAATAAGCGCCAGATCCAGCTGCCTGAAAGTGCAGCCTCGGGAGTCTACATACTACAGCTATTGGTAGAGGGTCATACCCTGTACCAGCGTGTCACAGTGGAGCGGCAAAACGGCCGATAGATAATATCTATGGGCAAACCCGCGTAAATACATGATCCGTATCAGCGGGAAGGTGATTTTTATCCTTTTTTGAGAGGCAAGTATGCGTATTTTTGTGTCCGCAAACTTTCGCAAACACTAAAAAACAAATATTATCATGGCAGTATTAGTCGGAAAAAAAGCGCCTCTTTTCAAGGCACAAGCCGTCATCAACGGCGAGGAGATCGTAGACAATTTCTCTCTGGAGCAATACCTGGGCAAGAAGTACGTCGTATTCTTCTTCTATCCAAAAGATTTCACATTCGTATGTCCTACGGAGCTGCACGCTTTTCAGGCCAAGCTGGCTGAATTTGAAAAGCGTGATACAGTAGTAGTGGCATGCTCTACAGATACCGAGCAGTCTCACTGGGGCTGGCTGCAGCTGCCTAAAGACAAGGGTGGCATAGCAGGTATCACTTACCCTATCGTAGCTGATACGAGCAAGACTATCTCAGCTAACTTTGACGTGCTGAATGGTGAGTATTTCTATGATGACAATAACCAGATGCAGTCTACTGCAGAGCTGATCGCGTACCGCGGCCTCTTCCTGATAGACAAGAATGGCGTAGTACGCCACCAGGTAGTAAATGACCTGCCGCTGGGCCGCAACATAGATGAGGCGCTGCGTATGGTAGACGCTCTCAGCTACTTTGAGACCAAGGGTGAAGTATGCCCGGCTAACTGGTCGCAAGGCAAAGAGGCAATGAAAGACACACACGATAGCGTAGCTGCATACCTCGCTAAGAACTGATAGCAGATTTCCCTATATCGCACAAAGGCGCAGCAGCAGTTGCGCCTTTTTCTTTTTCAATCAAATAGAGGCTATATTTAGGCAATGTCTACCAGATCACTGGAGGAAGTACACGGCACTATAGACACCACCGGCAATATGAACTGGTGGCGGAGGTTCATACTCTTCATCGGACCGGCCTTTCTGGTATGCGTGGGCTATATGGACCCGGGCAACTGGGCCACAGATATAGCGGGGGGCAGCAAGTATGGCTACCAGCTGCTCTGGGTGCTCCTGCTCTCTAACCTGATAGCCCTGCTGCTGCAGAGCCTCAGCGCTCGCCTGGGTATCGTACGCGGGCGCGACCTGGCACAGGCATCGCGTGAGACCTATCCCGCACTCATCAATCTACCCCTCTATGTACTGGCAGAGATCGCTATCGCAGCCTGCGACCTGGCAGAGGTACTGGGCATGGCTATCGGATTGAACCTGCTCTTTCACATTCCGCTACTTTGGGGAGTGGGGATAGCGGTATTTGACACTTTCATCATCCTCTACCTGCAGCAGAAGGGTATGCGGTATATGGAGCTATTGGTCTTCAGCCTGGTCTCCATCATTGGTTTGTGTTTTCTGGTAGAGGTGTTCTTCTCACGGCCTGACTGGACGGATGTAGTGCATGGCTTTGCGCCGAGTGGGCTGAGCGAAGGGGCTCTGTACATAGCTATCGGTATCATAGGCGCTACCGTCATGCCGCACAATCTCTATCTGCACTCGTCGCTGGTGCAGACCCGACGTAATGGTACTGATGCAGCGAGTACAAAGCGCGCTATCAAGTATAACTTCTGGGATTCGGCTATCGCGCTGAACCTTGCTTTTTTTGTCAATGCTTTTATCCTGATCGTAGCTGCGGCTGTCTTCCATACCAAGGGTTACCATGAGGTGATGGATATACAGGATGCGCATAGCCTGCTGGAGCCCCTGATGGGCCGCTCACTGGCTCCCATCATCTTTGCGGTGGCGCTGATAGCATCGGGTCAGAGCTCGACGATCACCGGCACGCTGGCAGGCCAGATCGTGATGGAGGGCTACCTGGACCTGCGTATCGCGCCGTGGCTCAGGCGCCTGATCACGCGCGGTATAGCAGTGGTGCCGGCCATGCTTGTTATTTACTTTATGGGCGAGGACAAGGTGAGCGCTATGCTCATCTTCAGTCAGGTACTGCTGAGCCTGCAGCTTGGTTTTGCGGTGATACCATTGATACACTTTGTAAGTGATAAGCGGACCATGGGGGACTTTGCCATCGGCACAGTAGTCAGAGTACTGGCATGGCTCAGCGCCCTGATCATAGTGGGGCTGAACCTCAAACTCATACTGGATACCATGAAAGACTGGCGCGAGTCGCTGGCAGACTATCCGGTAGTCTACTATAGCATCCTGATACCTGGGATAGGGCTGGCGCTGCTGCTGCTGATAGTGAGTACTATCTATCCGCTACTGCGCAGGAAGCATCACGAGCAGACGGCGCTGCCACACGGATATGCTCATGAGCTGCCTGTGATGCATAAAATGGAGTACACAGATATAGCCATCTGCCTGGACTTCTCTGCCAGTGACCTGAAGGCAATCCGCCATGGTCTATCACAAGGTGGCGGCAACAGCAAATATTACCTCATACACATAGTAGAGTCAGCCAATGCGCGTGCCGTAGGTGCGGAGACACGTGACTACGAAACACTGGAGGACTGGAAAAACCTGCAGGAGTACGGCCAGAAACTGCGCGCGCAAGGATATATGGTAGAAGAGAAACTGGGCTTCGGACGGACGGACGTAGCTATAGCCAAGATCGTAAATGACCTGCAGGCTTCGCTGCTGGTGATCGGCTCTCACGGTCACGCAGGACTGGCGGATATCATCTATGGAGAAACGATACAGGCGGTGAGGCACAAAGTGAAGTGCCCTGTACTGATCGTGTAAATACAATTGATTGACCTCAAATGCGCGGAAACGCAAAATGGTCATATCTGATAATCTCAGGGCTACTCTTTCTTACTTGCTTTTGGTGAGCTGAGTCTGCTCATACCATGTAAAGAAGGCCCTGAGTCCCTCCCCGATATGAGTAGTGGGGCTATAACCGAGTAGCTGTTGTGCTTTGCTGATATCGGCATAGGTGCGCGGTACGTCACCGGTAGGAATAGGCTTGTGCTCCAGGCGCGCTTTGCGACCGGTCACCTGCTCTATATGGCTGATCAGGTCACTCAGTTTCACAGGATCATTATTGCCCAGATTCATCACCTCATAGCAGTGATCGTGCTGCAGTACGTAGTTTTTAGAAGCTATGATGCCGCTCACGATGTCTTTCACGTAGGTATAGTCGCGAGAGGTGCTGCCGTCGCCATAGACTGTGATAGGTTCTCCACTCAATATGCTCTTAAAAAATTTGTGGATAGCCAGATCCGGACGTTGCCGTTCACCATATACAGTGAAGAAGCGAAGGTTTACGATGGAGAAACCGTATACATCGTGATAGACTTTGGTGATCTTCTCGCCGCTCAGCTTGGTGGCTGCATAGATAGATATGATGCGGTCTATCGCGTCAGTCTCAGAGAATGGGATCTTTTCATTTTCGCCATAGACGGAGGAAGAAGACGCAAATACCATCTTATTGACGCCATGGCGGCGCATTGATTCCAGGAGGTTGGTCGTGCCCTCTACATTTGAGCTGATATAGTTCAGCGGGTTTTCCATAGATGGGCGTACCCCTGCTTTGGCTGCGAGGTGTATGACGATGTCTATCTTATTATCCTGAAAGATGCTATCAATGGCAGCCGTATCACGAATGTCTCCCTCTATGAAGCGAAAGTTTGACCTGGTCAGGAGACCGGCCAGATTTTCTTGTTTGATACTGCGGGGGTAGAAGTCATCAAAATTGTCTATGCCTATGATAGATATACCGGTCTGGCCTATCAGCGCATCGGCCAGATTGGAGCCTATAAATCCCGCTACTCCCGTGATCAGTATCGTCATTTGCGCTGTTTTTGATTTTCGCTCATGACGAACTTATAAAAACTTTCGAGCTTTTGTACGTGCGTCTCAAAGGAGAATTGCCGCTCTACCCGCTCACGGTTCTCTTTTTTGTAGCCCCATGATAGTATCTCTGCCATTTGTAGTGCATAGGTATCTATATCACCTTCCCGGCAGAGCAGGCCATTGACACCATGCTCCACAGCCTCCGGTATACCGGCGTGGTAGGTGCTGAGTACCGGTAGCTCCATGGCCATGGCCTCTATCACGGCATTAGGTATGCCCTCCATGTTGCCATTGGCAGCGGTGAGGCTATGATGGACAAAGGCTGTGGCGCTATCCAGATAGGGGATGATCTCATCATGCGCTTTCTTGCCCGGAAAGTCTACCAGGTCTGTCAGGCCTAATTCTACAACGAGCCTTTTGGTGGCCTCCAGCGTAGGGCCCGTGCCTATCAGTATCATCCTGATATCTCGCCTGCCCGTAGTTGCGAGCATCTTTGCAAAGGCGCGTAAGGTAACATCGTGACCTTTCTTTAACTCAAATGAGCTGACCTGTACGAATATGGGAGTAGCCGGCAGAGTATAGTTGGCCTTCTTAAACCTGTGAAGCTGGATGCCGGTATAGAGTACCAGATGGTCAGTACGGACTGGTATACCGTGATCCTCCAGATTCCTGCGCAGTGCCTCGCACACAAAAATGGGATAGACATTAGGCATGGCCAACGCTTTCTTTAGTTTCTCTGCGTATCGCTTGTAGCGCAACTTTGAGGAGGCGTCGTAGCCGCGAAAATTCACCACTATCGGTAGATCCGTCGTGATATTGTCAAACAGTTTGAATCCCTCGTAGGCAAACTGTACGTGAAGGATGTCAGGTTTTTGCCGGTCGATCATAGCCTGCAACCTTTGGGCGAAGCCGCTGTCTTGCAGGCTGAAATAAAGATCCGCATTCTCCAGGCGGGCCAGGATCCGGGTTTTCAGTGATGAAACCGGATAGTCCAGCACCGTGGTGGGGATCGTTTGGCCGGGATACTCCTTGTCTGCCACAAAGCAGCCATAATGCGCCTCTTGTGTTTTGGCAAAATACTCTACATCCTGACGGATAAATGTACTGGCATACGGACCATGGTCTGAGAGGTAAAGGATCTTCATGAGTGGTGGGTTAGCCCGCTGTACGCTTCAAAAGTAGTGTGGTCTCAGCAGGAATCGAACCTGCATCTAAAGTTTAGGAAACTTCTATTCTATCCGTTGAACTATGAGACCTCGCCGTGTACGGGACGCCAAAAATAAAAAATCCCGGACACTTTTTCAGGTGTCCGGGATCTTGCAGCTATATTTTAAATTTTACTTGACTGAGAAGGTCCTGGCAGTGCTACCGCCTGTTTTGAGGTTGATCTTAGCCACATATATACCAGCAGCGAGGCCGGATACGTCTACTGTACCCTGTGTACCTGATACTGTAGTCGTAGATACGGTGCGGCCCAGATTGTCCACTACGTTGATGCTTTCCATATTAGCATCTGCAGCGATAGTGATCTGAGAAGACGCAGGATTAGGATAAAGGCCTACCTTTACATTGCTCACTTCATTGATAGCCGTGAAGGTAGGGCACTCTACCTTATAGAGGAAAAGTGCAGACTCGTTTTCTACGATATTCCTCTTGGTAGTGTCGGTCTCCCATGGCACGTGAGGATCGCCAGGGAAAGTATGCAGCTGATTGGTAATGCCGAGATTGTCCAGTACCGGCTTCATAGCTCCGGCACCACACATGGTAATGTCGGAGGCGCCGCCGAGTACGTGACCACACTGATATGGCACTGTCTGGTCTGCATCACCCTGAGCGCTATATACCGGAGTATGGTCTGTAGCATCGAGGAAGCCTGTGAAGAGCAGTGCGCCAGCCAGATTCAATACAGCTTTGCTATTGGTACTGTAGCCCGGGTTGCCGCTATTACCATCAAAACCGCCTACGCTATTGAAGGCAGAAGCAAGCAGTGGAGTAGCCTCGCTGATACTGGTGACATATACGATGTGATTTGCAATGATCGCACCGGCAGACTCGCCACCGATAGCTATCCAGCCTGAGTCGATACCATAGGTAGCAGCGTTCTTCTTGAGAAAGCGCATAGCGGCTTTGCCATCGGCTATGGACTTGATCACATAGGGGTAGGCAGAGTTAGAGTCTGTGAGAGAAGCTATATTCTGGACTGGTACCAGGCGATAATCTATTGATGCTGTCACATAGCCTCTCATCGCAAACTCCCTACACATGTAGGCTATAAAGTCATCCTGGCGTGTACCTCCGTAGAAGGAACCACCGTGTATGATCAGGATGGCGCGCCTGTTGGTCGCGTTGTCACCATGCGGCTGGTAGATGTCGATATTCTGTGAGGTGACGGCCGGGTCCGTATAGATCACCGTAGTGGTATCTACCTGTGAGAAGATCTTGCTGTAGTAGCGCTGACCGTCACACTGTGCCGAGGCAGACTGCATCCAGCCCATCGCGGCGATAGAGAGGAGTGCTGAGTAGAGAATTTTTTTCATAATGCTTACAGTTAGTTTAACGTTAATGATTTATTAAAATTAAAAAAAGCTATCTGATAATGCTACCATTTTCGGTGGAAATTTTCGGTATGGCAAATATTAACTTCCCGGCGCTGTCTTCGGCCAGCAATATCATTCCTTTTGATTCTATACCGCGCAGCTTGCGTGGGGCCAGATTTGCCACTACAGATACCTGCTGGCCTATGAGCTCCTCCGGCCGGAAATGCTCAGCGATACCTGACACAATGGTCCGTGTCTCGTAGCCGATATCTACGGTCAGTTTTAAGAGCTTGTCTGCTTTTTCGACTTTCTCCGCTGCAAGTATTGTGCCTACGCGGAGGTCTATTTTAGCGAAGTCATCAAAGGTGATCTCACCTTTGGGGCCGGTGCTTTCTTCCATCTTTTTACTTGTTTTTTCTGTCGGGGCAGGTGGGGCGAGGGCTTGAGCAGTCGCCTTTAGCTTTTCTACCTGCGCCTGTATCGGCTCGTCCTCTATCTTCTGATACAGCAGTGCCGCCTTTCCCAGCTCGTGACCCATCGGCAGGAGGTCCGTACGGCCTGCATCTGTCCACGATAGGGTAGCAGCATCTATCTGTATCATGTTAAAGATCTTCTTTGACGTAAATGGCAGGAACGGCTCACAGAGGATAGCCAGATTGGCTATGATCTGGAGGCCATCATAGAGAATGGCTGCCGTCAGGTCTTTGTCTGTCTTGATCGTCTTCCACGGTTCTTTTTCTGACAGGAGCTGATTGCCATAGCGGGCTACATTCATGACTTCTGTCAAGGCCTCGCGGAAGCGGAAATTTTCCAGCGAATCAGATACTTTCTTGTGCTGCTCTGCGAGGAAAGCCGACAGATCTGGATTGCCACTACCTTGCGGCACCTTATTGTCAAAGAATTTGTCTGTAAGAACGAGTACGCGGTTTACCAGGTTGCCAAAGATGCCGACCAGCTCGCTATTGACGCGCGTCTGATAGTCTTTCCATGTAAACTCAGAGTCCTTGGTCTCCGGAGCAATGGAGGTCAGGACATAGCGCAGTTCGTCCTGTTTGTCTTTGAAGTCCTGCAGGTACTCGTGCAGCCAGACCGCCCAACCTTTGGAGGTGGAGAGTTTGCGGCCCTCGAGATTGAGGAATTCATTGGCCGGTACATTGTCGGCTACTATAAACTCGCCGTGCTCCATCAGCATCACAGGGAAGATGATGCAATGGAAGACGATATTATCCTTGCCTATGAAGTGGATGAGCCGTGTGTCTTTATCCTTCCAATAAGTCTCCCAGGTGTCAGGCAGTAGCTCTTTAGTAGCAGAGATATAACCGATGGGAGCGTCAAACCAGACATAAAGTACCTTGCCGGTGGCACCCTCTATAGGCACCGGTACGCCCCAGTCCAGATCGCGGGTCATAGAGCGTGGCTGCAGGCCATCGCCTGCGTCTAGCCAGCTCTTGCATTGGCCATAGACGTTTACCTTCCAGTCCTTATGGCTGTCTATATACTTTTCGATCTTCGGCTGTAGTTTGTCCAGCGGAAGAAACCAGTTTTTGGTCTTGCGCAGTACAGGCTTGGAGCCGGAGAGTGTGGAGTGCGGATTGATCAGGTCAGTAGGAGAGAGGGACGAGCCGCAGTTCTCACACTGATCGCCATAGGCGTTCTCATTGCCGCACACGGGGCAGGTGCCCACGATGTAGCGGTCTGCCAGAAACTGCTTCGCCTCCTCATCATAATACTGATCAGTAACCTGTTCGGTAAACTTGCCTTCATCGTACAGTTTTCTAAAGAAAGCTGATGCCGTCTGCTTATGCGTCTCACTGGAGGTACGTGAGTAGATGCTGAATGAGATGCCAAACTCTTTGAAGGCATCGCCCATGATCTTATGGTACTTGTCCACTACCTGCTGCGGGGTGATACCCTCGCGGCGGGCAGAGACGGTGATAGGTACCCCATGCTCATCGCTGCCGCAGATAAAGACGACGTCTTTTTTATTGGCACGCAGGTAGCGTACATAGATGTCTGACGGCAGGTAGCAGCCGGCCAGGTGGCCGATATGTACCGGGCCGTTGGCGTAGGGCAGTGCTGCCGTGATGGTATATCTTTTCCAATTGCTCATATGCTGCGCAAATTATCACTTTCCGCTGACTTAGCTAGTGCTGGCTGCCGTGGGCTAAATCTATGGCAGTCTGGAGAATGCGGTCAGTACCTGTCAGCAGGTCAGCTGGCTGCAGATGCACCAATATATCCGGGGCGATGCCTTTTTTGAAATAGGAAACTCCATCAAAGGTCACCTCACCGCATGTAAAGGACATGGACAGATCTCCATAAAGCGGTAAACGTACCATCTCACCCATCGCGCCCACAGTGTGAGTGCCTATGACGGTAGCGCCGGAATGATAAGTGCGCAGTATGGCAGCGAAATATTCTGCACGACTAATAGTGCCCTCAGAGACCAGGATAAATAATCTGACCGGGCGTTTAGCTTTAGTGGATTTAGGCTGAGGGGTTATTTGATCAGACATTAGGTT
>JAFDYP010000069.1 GCA_018267355.1 Bacteroidota bacterium | reverse complement strand
TTCGCATCAGAATAAAGAATTGATACTCCCCGGTGGCACTTTGCCGATATGCTTGTACGCCAGCTCTGTAGCCTCACGCCCGCGCGGGGTACGCTTCAGAAAGCCGAGCATGATCAGGTATGGCTCATAGACTTCTTCTATCGTACCGCTTTCTTCGCCTACAGCTGTAGCAATGGTATTGATCCCCACCGGCCCACCTTTAAATTTCTCTATGATGGTCACGATGATCCTGTTGTCCATCTCGTCGAGGCCTATCGGGTCCACATTCAGCGCGCTGAGGGCATGCTGTGCTATGCCGAGTGTGATGGTACCATCACCTTTGATCTGTGCAAAGTCGCGTACACGGCGCAGTAGTAGATTTGCGATACGCGGCGTGCCACGGCTGCGGCGTGCTATCTCCAGCGCTGCCTGGTCTTCTATCGGAGCCTCCAGTATATCCGCAGATCTTTTGATGATACCCGAGAGAATTTCCGGTCCATAATACTCCAGGCGACAAGTGATGCCAAAGCGCGACCGCAGAGGAGCCGTCAGCAGCCCCGAGCGTGTAGTAGCACCTACGAGCGTAAATGGATTGAGGCCTATCTGTATAGAGCGGGCATTGGGCCCGGTGTCTATCATGATGTCTATCTTGTAGTCCTCCATGGCGCTGTAGAGGTACTCCTCTATCACCGGCGAGAGGCGGTGTATCTCATCTATGAAGAGGACATCATTCGGCTCCAGATTGGTGAGCAGCCCTGCCAGGTCACCCGGCTTTTCCAGTACAGGACCAGAGGTGATCTTCATATTTACTCCCATCTCATTGGCTACGATGTGGCTGAGCGTAGTCTTGCCCAGTCCCGGCGGGCCGTGCAGCAGCACATGGTCCAGCGCTTCGCCGCGGCGCTTGGCAGCCTCTATGAAGACAAACAGATTGTCTATGATCTGCGGCTGGCCCTGAAAGTCACTGATGCTCCGCGGACGCAGCGCCTTTTCTACCTCAGAGTCTTCTGATGAAAATTGTTCCTTATTCGGATCGAGATTCGGATTCACACCGTGAAGCTAACGATAATTTGAGAATCACTCCCCGCTTGTGAGTAAATAGCCAGGCTACGGGATGGCGATACTGCCCGTGATAGTGACCTGTGCATTGTTATTTATCCTGCGCAGCGTAGCATTGCAAAATGTCAGGTACTTTTGTGAGCCAATGATGTTGCAATACATCTGGCCACTGAGAGAATAGTAACCGCCATACGAACCTGTGCTGAGATCAAGATTTATCACAACACTACCGGCTGTACCTGGGCACACAGAGTCCAGCTGATAATAACCGCCCGGGGCAGGAGCGTCATAGGTGTTGATATAGACATCATAGGAATTGTCAACGGCATGTATCTCATTGTAGGCATAGGCGCAGTGATTGCCACTGATACCCGAGGTAGCTGTACCTGATAGCAGCAGTGTATGTCCATCACTTAGGGTCAGTTTATTGTAATCAGCCGGCGCTATCGTACAGGTAGGTGCGCCGGTATGATTTGCCAATACCTGAAAGGTATGCGTGGCGCCTGTGCAGACACCGCTGATCGCTGTATAAGTGTATGTACCATATTTCGTAGAATCATAAGCATCGACCTGGAGATCGTAAGAGGTGGAGGTGGTACCGTCAGGTTTGGTCCAGCGGATAGTGGCACCGCTGCTGGTACTAGCTGTGAAATGAAGATCTTCATTGAGGGATACGACTGTGTCAGCTATCGCGCTCGCGGTAGGCGGATTGGCACAGGCCTGCCCCTCCTGCGTCACTTTGGCGCAGCCGGAGAGGAGTATGAGGATGGCTATGTAGAGGAGGTTTTTCATATAGTAGCTGTTTTAGAAAGCCAGTACGCCAAAACCAATGCGGATAGATATCAGATTGGTCAGCATGACATCCAGTGCATTGGCGCGTTTGTATAAATTAGGTTTGGAGGTGATAGAGTTCTCAGCAGGGTAGGGGTAGCGGTTCTGGCCGGCTCTCACCGCAGAGGATAGCGGCATATTAAAATCAGCCTCGAGTGAAAGTAATATGCGTCGCGCAAAAATGTAATTCTTGCCCACACCTATGCCTATACTGATATCATGCGAGCGCACATTGGTGATAGCAGGCAGCGAAGCCGGGCTGTACTTGTCCTCTATCACATGAAACTTGTCCGTACTATATTGATAGGTCATTCCTATGATCAGGTAGCGGCCCACGGGCGCTATCATGCCCTTGGCATGGCGGTAGAGCTTGATATAGGCCATTACATTATAGCCGGTAAATAGCCTGTTGTCAATATTGATCCCCGTACCTCCGTCTGTATAGCTCTCGGGGCCTGAGTAGTAGAAATTATTGTAGCGCATGTAGGTGTACTGCAGGCCTACTTCTATCTTCCTGTTTACCACGTAGCCTATCTGCAGATTGTGATTATAGTATGGCATCGTCTTGCCAAAGTCCTCCCACTGGGGGCTGAAGCCACCCTGGTACTGCACCATCCAGCGCAGGCCCATATACCCCGGTGTGCGCGCCTCTGCGGCCATAGTTGCCAGCATTATCATGCAGATGTATAGTGTTCTTCTCATTTCCGTTTTGCTTTAGGTGCGTCAGTAGCTTCATCCTTTTTAGGCGCAGGCTTTGCATGTATCTGGCTGAAGGTATCGTAGATATGCGAGTTCAGCACATTGTTTGACGTGCGGGCATTCACCTCTCGGTAGCTGGCCATGCGCAGGACATCATTTTTTACATCATACACCATGTTATAGTAGAGCGTGTACTGCCCCGCATTGATCAGCGTAGTGATGGTGAAAGGCAGGATGCACGGGAAAGTACCCGTGAGGCAGCCTAATACCACCTTGCGTTTTTCAAATTGCTTGAGCGATGTCACACCGGTCCACATGATGTAGTCCGTGTTATACTTTTGCGCCACCTGGATCAGTCGCTGCCGCTCAGGCCAGATCCCTGCTGCGTCCTGGTGCAGCAGGCGTTCCGAGTTGTACTCCTCCAGCAGGGAGATGTCGTTTAGTTTGTCTACATCCAGTGATGTCAGCGTTTTGGCATCCAGTATCTCTACATCGAGATGAGCGGCATGCGCACACTGCTGCATACAGCGCTTGAATTTCTGCCGGCCCGGCTCTGCCTTGAAGAAGGTCAGCTTATGCTTCCGGCTCACATCCACGCGCGAGTAGAAGGGGTCGACTATCAGCACTCGCTCTGCGCCCAGTGCATACTCTTTATAGCTCACTTTTCGCCTGCGGCTAAAGGAAGCTTTGTCAGGTTCAAAATCACTGGTGCGGGTAGCATAAGCATCTGCATACATGTCTTTTAGCCACTGCTCGTCGAGGTAGCCTACCAGCGCATAGTGGGTGTAGTAAGTGCGCTGTCTTTCCGCCTTCTGGTGCTCCTGCTCGCGTAGCTTGTCATATTTTTCTGCATCGGCAGCCAGCGTGTCAGTACCGACGCTATCCCTGCCCGCCGTACTCGCGGCAAAGTAGTTTAATGAGATCTCCTGCCGGGCCAGCAGGTGCATGATCCAGTGTGTATGCTCCTGTATATCCTGGTCTGCCGGGTACTGGTCATGCAGGCGCACGGCATAGACCAGTGCGAGTATGATCAGGTCACGCGGTGCTGCGGAGTCCATCTTGCCTATCATATAGTGCAGCGCCTGCTTCTGCCCCTCTACAGATGCATAGGATGTATGTGCAGACATAAAGCTGCTGCTGGCGGCGTAGGTGGCCAGCCCCTCCAGTGACTCGAGTACATTCTTTTTCAGGTAGAGGTTGTCAGGGTATTTCTTTAGCAGCAGGTAGGAGTTGTAGAGTGCGTCTTCATACTGATGGTGCAGCAGGTAGATCCGGCTCATCTCAAATCGTGCGGTAGTCCTGGCTAGCTCAAATTGCGGCCGGCCTATCAGGTAGTCTGCAGTAGACTCGGATGGATCTTTTATCACCTTATCGAGTATCGCCTCACGCCTTTCTTTATTGGCCGGGTGCGTACTCTTGAGGTCCAGGGCCTTGTCGGCAATATTGATCTGCGCGCTCTCCGGTAGCTTGAAATTGGCAGGTATGCGGTAGGACGGTGTCTCCAGAAAGGAAGCGTCAAATATCACATCATCAAATGGCAGGCTGGCATACTTCAATACGTCAAAGAGACCTGCGATATGGGCCGTACTATAGCCGCTCTGTTTGAATAGCGTATAGCCTTCGCCATCTGCCTGCGCCTCCAGCTCGCGGGAGAAAGACCGGTTGGCCAGCAGTTGCTCATCTTTCGTCAGGTTCTTGTACGCGTCCTGTCCGCGTTCTATTTTGTCGCGCTCTACAGCGCGGTTGATCATGTGCTTTTTCTTGTAGTGGGTGATCTCATGGCAGAGCAGGTAGGCCAGTTGTGCCTCGTTTTCCAGCTGGGCCAGCATCCCCATATTGATGAAGATCACCCCCTGGCTGGTTGTACTCGCATTGACAGCGGCGGTGCGCAGTACGTAGATGCGTAGTTTGCTCCGGAGCGGTTGGTCTTTTGCCAGTACTTTATCTGCTACCAGGTTCACATATTTGGTCAGCGGATCATTTACCAGTACGCGGCCACCGAGCAGGATATTATCTGTCTCTACATTGCTCTCCTGCAGGAAGCGGTCCTTGATTTTTTTTCGGTGATTGAGCTCTTTGCCCAGGCTCTTTTTCTGGCTGCTTTATTTCTTTGAGGTGGCAGTCACAAAGTCAGCCGGCAGCACCCCGCTACACTGCAGCGGCTGGTAGTCCTTATCAAACTGCGCCCATACCATGTGGCTATAGCTCAGCAGCAGCAGGACGCAAAATGTGCGTATTATTTTCATAGCGTAAAGTTGATGGGCCGAAAATAGGAAAGGCCTCCGGATCCACAATAGAATACCCGCCAGCATAGCTCTATAGTCGCTGATTTAACATTTAGATCTGCCTCCGTGTCATTACGGCATTATTCTATATTTGTCCTATGTACTATCGCAGCCTCCGTTTGCTCTCTATCATCTGCCTGGCAGGTGCGGGGTATTTCTTTTCGGGTTTCTCTACCGCGCAGGTGCTCTGGTGTGAGCGGCCATTCCGCACAGATACGATACAGACCCTGCAGCGCATCGCCTTTGGCTCCTGTGCGCACCAGAAGAAGCAGGAGTACATACTGGCAGATATAGCCCGGCTGAAGCCGGACCTCATGGTCTACCTCGGTGACAATATCTACGCTGATACCCGTGATATGAAAGTGATGCGCGAGAAATACGGCGTACTGAGCTGCAAAGATGAATTTCGCAGCCTGGTGCAGGCCACACACATCATCGCTACCTGGGATGATCACGACTATGGGCAGGACGATGCCGGTGCAGAATACCCTATGAAGAAGGAATCCAAAGATATGTTCCTTGAGTTTTGGAATGAGCCAAAGAACTCTGACAGATACCGGCATGACGGCATCTATGCCTCATATTACTATGGCGACTCTGCCCATCGCGTACAGGTGATACTGCTGGACCTGCGCACCTTCCGCTCTCCGCTCATTGGCCGGGACTACCACTACCAGGCCAATAGCGACACCAATGCTGTGATGCTGGGCGCTGAGCAGTGGGCCTGGCTGAGAAAGGAATTGCAGCGGCCTGCACGTATCCGCATCATAGGGAGTAGTACGCAGTTCTGCACGGATCACAATGGCTGGGAGACCTGGTCAAACTTTCCGCATGAGCAGGAGCGCATGATGGAGCTGATACGGCAGACACGTGCTGAGGGGGTAGTATTCATCAGTGGCGACGTGCACTATGCAGAGCTATCGGTGCGCCGCCTGCCGGGGCTGTATCCCATCTATGATATGACCGCCAGCGGCCTCACCCAGGTAGAGCTAAGGGCGTCACACAATCCCTACCGCATAGGCCCGGCTATCAATACGCGCAACTTTGGCATGATAGACATAGATTGGCGCAAATCAGACCCTGAGCTGCTCATCCGCGGCTTTGACTTTGCTGCCAAAGAACGCATCGTGCAGACGGTAAAACTGAGTGAGTTGAAATTTTCTAAGGACTAAGCGCTCGGTTTCTCCTTCAGCACGATCTGGTCGTTCACGTACTTAGATGGGCACTTTAGCAGGATCTCAGACGCGTGAAACATCTGGCCCTCCATGTGGCCGGTGATCACCACCTGCTCCGACCTTTCAAAGTCTTGTGGCTTGGAGCCCTTGTACCAGACCTGCTGCGCATTGCCGGCTTTGTCCGTCATGGTAAAGGCAAAGTAGTTGGCGTCTTTCTGCGGATCGTAGATGATCTCTTTGTCCTTGGCCAGGTAGCCTACCACTTTCACCACTTTGTCCGGCTTGGCCAGCGCCTGTGTGAAGTCTGCATACGTCGTAAAATCTGCCGACATGGCTATGATGACGCCCACTGCTACCGCCATGAGCACCAATAAAACGATGTGAGTCTTTTTCATACTGATGGCGCCGTTTAGCGCCTTTTTTGCAGGCGCAAAATTAGCTCAAAATTGCGTAAACCGAGTCAAAAAGTTATCTAACCTTAAAAGCTGTTACTTTTGTCTTGATATTCGTTTCCTTCGTAATACAGGTGAGAAAACCAGCGACCATATTCTTATTTGCGTTCTACCTTGCCGGGGTGGTCCTCTTTCCCATGGGAGATTTCTCCTGTATGAAAGAGCTGCCTGACATGTACCGCCACTGCCGCGATACAGAGGACCCCGACCTGAATGTTTTTGAGTTTCTCACAGAGCATGTCTCAGCTATAGGCCAGCTGCTGGAGGGTGCCGATCATGATGACGCTGAGGAAGATGACAAGCCTCACGTGCCGGTGGCCTACCACTCCCAGCTGCAGGTCAGCTACACGGTACAGCGCTTTGTGGCCAGGCTCGACAAGCCTGTCATGCCTGCACCTCGTGTTTTCGCACCCGCTGCAGAGCAGGTGTACATCTCTTCTTACATCGCCTCTATCTTCCGCCCACCCATCGCCTGAGTGTCATAAACCAAAGTACCGTGCGCATCTGTCAGTACAGGTGCGCAGCATAGTTTATTTCATTCAAATCAAATAATAATGACAAAGATCATAATGATCTGGGCTGTGGCTATATGCTGCACAGTCCGGGTGGCAGCACAGGCTGCAGTATCAGTGCCACAGGTAGTGGCGGACGCATTCCATGCCAGGTTTCCAAATGCTGCAAGGCAGAAATGGGAGAAAGAAAATGCCACGGAATACGAATGTGAGTTTCACAACGGCAAGGCAGAAATGTCTGCTAAGTATGACCAGGCCGGCAAATGGCTGGAGACCGAGACGGAGATCAAGGTCTCAGATCTACCCGCGGCTGTACAGCAGACCATTCAGAAGCAATACAATGACTATAAGCTAAAGGAAGCAGAGGTAGTAGAGACCCCTGAGGGCAAACTCTACGAGGCAGAGCTGTCAAAGGCAGGCAAGGTGACAGAGCTGCGCCTCTCGGCTGATGGCCGGGTGGTCAGTACCCATCAGGGCGACTGATCAGACGCTTATATACTGGTTGGGGGTGGCAGCGCTCCTGACCCATTTAGGATGCAGGGCCCCGTGCCTGTGCATTCTTTTTCTTTTTACCATTTTAAAGTCAAGAATATGTATTGCAATTTAGAGCAAGTGCGCTCTATGAGATATATCCTCCTCACGCTGATGTGCCTCAGTAGCATGGCGGGCTATGCCCAGTCGCCGCTCACGGTGCGCGTGCGTGATGTGGAGACCCACGAGGTGCTGGAGGGCGCAGCGGTCACTGTAGATAGCCTCACTGGCATGACCGACTCCAGCGGGCTCATCCAGTTTCCGGCGGTCAAAGCAGGCCCGCATGAGGTGCATGTCTCTATGGTGGGCTATTTCAAAAAGAAGCTAACCGTCACCGCCCCGCAGAAAAGCGGTGATACAGCTACCGTAGGCCTCTCTGCCTCTCAGGAGGAAATGGAGGAGGTGGTCGTAGTCTCGACCCGCACCAAGGAAAAGGTAGATGATCTGCCTACCCGCGTAGAGGTGATAGGGCAGGACGAGGTGGAGGAGCGCTCTACAGACAAGCCATCCGACATTTCTCACGCGGTAAAGGAGCAGCCCGGTGTGCAGATACAGCGCACATCTGCCAGCTCTGGTACTTTCAATATCCGTCTGCAGGGACTCAGAGGCAAATATGTGCAGATACTCAAGGATGGTTTTCCGCTTTTCGGCGGCCTGTCACAGAATCTCAGTATCGCGCAGATACCTCCTATGGACCTGCGCCAGATAGAGATCATCAAGGGGCCCGCCTCTACACTCTACGGCGGCGATGCCATAGCGGGCGTCATCAACCTGATCTCCAAAGAGCCGTCAGAGAATCCTGAGTTTAATGTGCTCTACAATGTAGAGAATACAAAGTCTCAGGACGCTGCAGCCTACGCCAGCCAGAAGATCAAGTGGTTTGCCTATAGCCTCATCACTCAGTTTCGCGATCAGCGGGCCTTTGACTGGGACCGTGATCACTTCTCAGATGTGCCGCAGCTGCGCCGCTGGTCTATCTCGCCACAGCTGTATTTCTATCCCAGCCAGAAGGCTAAGCTACAGGTAGGATTTAACTATGCCTGGGAGCAAAGGAGGGGAGGCGCCATGCAGGCCATAGCAGGCCAGCGGGATAGCATCTACGACTATCTGGAGAGCAATAGGTCCTACCGCTACGGCACCAACTTCAGGTTTGAATATAGCCTCGGGGATAAGGGGAATATAGTGGTGCGCAACAGTACTGCCTACTTCAATCGCCAGCTTACCATTTTTGATTATGGTTTTGGCGGTCATCAGTTTTCTACCGTCAGTGAGGCCCACTACCACCGGCATATAGGCAAGCATGACATCGTGGTGGGTATGGATTTCAAGACAGATGGCTTTCATGAAAACGATACCGCTACCGTGCGCCGTGACTACTATTATCTCACAGGGGGGCTTTTTGTACAGGAGGAGTTTAAAGTCACTAAGACTACTACGCTGGAGGGCGGCCTGCGCCTGGACTACAATCAGAAGCGCGGCCCGCTGGTGCTGCCACACTTTGCCTGGAAGCAGCAGTGGAATGAGATATTCCGCACGCGCTTCAATTTTGGGATGGGGTACAAACTGCCTACCGTCTTTCAGGATGAGGCAGAGGAGGCCAACTATCGCCATGTACTGCCTATAGGAGACTCCGTACGGGCAGAGATATCTGCGGGTGGTACCTTTGACCTGGCGGTCAAACCTGCGCTGAAAAACGGCTGGCGCTTTGAGTTCAACGAGTTGTTCTTCTTCACCCGCATCCTGCATCCGCTGGTAGTGGATACCACTAATGTGCACCTGTCCTACCACAATGGCAATGGCTACATACAGGCCGCAGGTATGGAGACCTCCTTCAAGCTGGGCTATCGCGGCGCAGACCTCTTTTTCACCTACACACTGCAGGACCAGAATCAAAAGATCAATGATGTGCATAGTATCTCGCCACTCACCTCCAAGCATATCGTCTCCATACTGGCTAGCTACACCTGGCGAAACCGCTTTATGATCGGCCTGGACGCCTACTACTACAGCTCCCAGTACCTGAGCGATGGTACAGCCACGCACCCCATCTGGGAGATGGGCATGAACGTGCAGGTCATTTTCCGATGGTTCAATGTCTTTGCCAATTTCGAGAACATCCTCAATATCCGCCAGACCTCTTTCGGTCCGGTGGTCTTTGCCGATCCTACGTTCCACACACCGCGCTTCAATGAGGTCTACGCTCCACTGGAGGGTCGCGTACTGAATGTAGGCTTCAAGATCAAGCTGGCCGAGTTTATCAAAAAGAAGGGTGTGAAGAAGGAAGATTGATAGCGGCTATGTTAAAAGTGCACGCAATGTACCTG